>JBDHXS010000023.1:0-22853 GCA_039810845.1 Runella sp.
AACAGAAGTATCGGATTAGTTCAGGATATAGACGCGATGCTACCGATGTGGTCATCGGTTACCCGTTTTACATGTCAATCAGTTGTTAATTGTCTGAAAGATAAATAGTTAGTTGGTTCACATTCGAAATAATAATTAGGTGTTCATTTGAAGTTAAAGACAATATCAAAAAACTGAGTTAGTATCAGTTTGATTAAAGAAGAGTCTCTCCCAAAATTTTGGGAGAGACTCTTGTGTTTTGTCTAAATACGACCGTATCGGAGTTTGGATGAGACCAACACTAATGAAGTACTTTTGTAATTTTAATTAAGTCAAGAGGTTTTTCAACAAACCCATCAGCTCCAGATAAGAGAGCTTGCTCACGAAGACCACTCATGGCTGTAATCATAACCAGTTTGGAAGCAGGAGCTTTTTGACGAAAATTTTCTATTTGTTCAATCCCCACACCATCGGGCAAATTGTTGTCCAGAAACATATAAGAAGGTTGCTCATCAGCAGCTTTCTGAAGTCCTTCGGCAAGTGTATGCGCCCGGAGCGACTCTATGCCAAATTTTTTCAATACTAATCCCAGCAATAGGCAAGTGTCAATCTCGTCATCTATGATCACAGCCTTTTGGAGAGAATTTAAAAAGGCTCTATTACTCATTGGTCAGTTTATTTAATTTCAAAGTTAAAAAAAGATAGCTTATTACTATCATCTCAAATTAGTTTAAAAAATTATGCCAGCGGCCTCTTATCCCATGGATTGTTCAGAAAAAAATACCCCAAAATGGGGAGAGATAGCCTCAATTGAAAGATAAGATGGGGTAGTTGCCAATGTGGAATGGTGTTTTTAGGTATTATACCGAAAATGTTTCAGTTCACAAAAAATCAAAAGTGCCATGACAAATAACTCAAAAGTGATGTTAGGAATCATTACCGCTGCAGCAGCTGGTGCGGTAATAGGAATGTTGTTTGCTCCTGAAAAAGGAACAGAACTTCGAGAAAAAGTACGTGATACTGCCAATGGATTGGCTTCAGACTTGTTGGACGTTATTCAACGCGGACGTCAACAGTATGCCGAAGCGGAAGAAGAAATACAGGATACTGCCAAAGAGCTCAAATCAAAGGCTATTGGCAAGTTTGCTGAAGTTAAAGACCAAGTTGACGACGAGGTTGAAAATGTAAAAAACAAAGCTCAAAAATACGCTTAATCCACTAAAGCTGTCAGTGCCATAATCACTGACAGCTTTTATATCATACTCAGCAACCATGCAAATGATAGAATCTGCTAATGAAATAAAAGAACGAGCCAACGATTGGTTCGACCACACCACCAACTATTTTGAAGCACGTTGGAACTTGGGTGTCTTAAATGCATCTGAAAAAGCAGCCGACGCTCTTTCGAGTTTGGCTTCAGCCTTCATTATAGGCACAGTAGGTACTTTGGCACTGCTGTTTGCAAGTTTGGGCGTGGCTTGGCTTATTGGAACGCGCCTTGATAACCCCGCAGCAGGGTATTTCATTGTAGCTTTGTTTTATGCCATTGTAGGTGGCGTTTTATTTGCTGTCAAAGATACTTTCATCAAAGTACCAGTGATAAATACCTTGATTAAAAAATTTTATTATGAAAACTAATATCCAAAATATTGACGATTTACGTGCAGAACGAGCTCGATTGAAAAATCAAATGGGGTTATCAAAACTCTATATGCAGCAGCAGGCAGCAGCTATCAAAACGGAACTAAATCCAGCACGTCAAATCGTAGGGGTGATTGGAGATATGTTGACCTCACCACGAAAAGGCTTGTTGAATTTAGGTGTAGGCTTAGGAGTTGATACAATTATCAGACGTGGTTTGTTGGCGCGGGCAGGTTGGTTACCTCGATTGCTTATCCCTTTTTTAGCACGAAATTTGGCAGCTAACTTGATTCAAAAAAATCGAACTTCATTGGTAGAAAATGCACTAATTTGGATAAAAAAAGTGACTGATAAGCCTGAAAAAGCTCATAAACAGCCACCTGTCCAAATAGATACTAAAAAACGATTAAACGGTGTTGCTTCAAAAGCGTAATATCCCAAAACTAAAACAAATAGTTTATTTTTACCTTTTCTGCTGGCACCACAGGCAATTGTGACAAATCAACCCAAAACTTTAGCAACGTAAATATAGTTTCGTTGAATATATCAAAAGAGGTAGGTTTGACAATGTAACAATTGGCTCCTAAGGCATAACAATCTTCAATGTCTTGCTGGGCTTTAGAAGTAGTCAGAACAACCACGGGAATCTTCCTCAGTTTCGCTTCTGATTTCAGTATTTTCAGTACTTCTCGCCCGTTCATGCGAGGCATGTTTAAGTCCAACAAAATAAGCCCGACTGTGGCGTCATTATTCTGATGTAGGTAGTCTAATAAAGCCAATCCATCCTTTACAAAAGCTATAGGATTAGATAAGCCATAATCATCCAAAGCCGATTGTATTAAAAAACGGTCATCATCGTCGTCGTCGGCAATAAGAATGATGGCTTTTTTGTTCATAAAATTAGGTTACAGCTTAGGTAAATAAATGTGAAAAATAGCTCCTGCTTGCTTCGGCCTTGCTTTGGCAATAATGTATCCGTTATGATTGGTTACGATCCGTCGGCACAGTGCTAATCCAATTCCTGTGCCTTGATATTCGGAACGGTTATGTAAACGCTGAAAAATTACGAAAATTTTCTCAGAATAAATAGGGTCAAAACCAATACCATTGTCTATAAATGAGATCTGATAAAAGATATTGTCTTGCTGTAAGTTCCCAACGCCTTCTATTTCTTGCCCATTTACATTTTTAAATTTGATTTCTATCACAGGGGCTTTATCGGCTTTCGCGTATTTTATAGAGTTGGAAATCAGGTTACTAAATAATTGAACAATCTGAAATCGGACGCCTGTGATATTGGGTAAGGCATCACTGATGATTGTTGCCTTTTTTTCGCGGATTGTCTCCGAAAATTCTTCTTTTACTTCTTCCAGCAGCTCATTTAGATTGATTTCTTCAAAGATACGTTCGCGTAAATTAGCCGTTCGTGAAAAAATCAGCAAATCGTCAATGAGCTGTTGCATTCGCGCTGCTGATTGGTTGATTTTAAGAAGGTTGGTTTTTCCATCCTCGTTGAGCTGATCGCCTTGCCTAATTTTTAATCGTTCGCCAAAAGACTGAATCTTGCGGAGGGGTTCTTGTAAATCGTGTGAGGCTACATAAGCAAACTGTTCAAGCTCGGTATTGGCATGTTCGAGTTCGGTCAATTTTTGCTCTAATCTGGTTTGAAGACCAATTCGACGGCGTAGTTCTATGTATAAAAGCCTAAAAAACAATAACAAAAATACTAAAGAAACGCCTGAAAGAAGAAATAAATAATAATTGGAGTGACGATCGGCTAACTTTTGTAGCTCGGCGCGGTAGGTGAGAAGTTTACGTTCTTCTGTATCAAATCGTTGGGACACTCTCCTAATTTCATCCATATAGAGTCGGCCTTCTTGCATTCGCAAAGTATCTATTAGAAGCCCGTTTTTGATATTTGCAATACCTTGCTCTATTACCGACAATTTTTTATTGATAAGTACATCAAGGGTATCTACGCGGGCCAATTGGACCTCATTATCTTTTGTCAATAGCCTTAATGCCTTTTGTACTGATTTCAGCTCATGGCGACTTTTGGCGTATGGTGTAAGATATTCTTCAAGTTGAGTAATTAAATAACCCCTTTGGCCCGTTTCTATATTGAGGAGTGCAACCAATAAATCCTTATTTTTGAGCCTTACACGATAAGTATGATTAACCGACTCGGTACGTCTTACTGTTTCTTGAATACGATCGTATGCTAGCCAGCTTACAAAAATTAACATGAATATGCTGATGACCATAGCCAAATAAATTCCCCAAATTGTATGTCGCGATGTCATAGATAGTAACCAAAAATGTAGATTTTTTTCTACAAAAAGTGTAGAAAATTTTACCCTTTTTAAGGGGGTAAGAGGTGAACTTGTAAAACTTAAAATTAGGTTATTTTGTTTATTACAAAAGGTTTTAAAGTATAAATATTTGAATTACAATTAATTAATACAGTATAGTTAGTAAAATTAAGGTATTTATTCATTTCAATTGATTCTTTGAGGCATCTGATTTGGTAGTATCTTACCAAAAATGTTGTCCAATGATGGCAGCCAACATGCTAAACCTGATACAAACCCAAAAACAAACGCTTAAGATTTCTCCAGCGCAGATTCAATTGTTAAATTTTTTGCAACTGAATACGCTTGAACTCGAACAGCACATAAAAAACGAGTTAGAAGAAAATCCATTGCTCGAAGAAGGTCAAGAAGATGCAACCAGCGATTTCGATTCCTCCAGCGAAAATGGACAAAATACTGCTGAAGACCGTACACAAGATTATATGGACTGGGATGAGTTTAAGGATGACGATGTGCCAGACTATCGTACTCGTGTCAATAATTACTCAGATGATGACAGTTCTTATGCACCTGTTTTGGTGGAGACAACCACTTGGCGAGACGAGTTGAAAGAGCAATTTCACTTGCTGCCACTTACGGAACGTCAGCAATTATTGGCAGATTTTGTAGTGGATTCATTGACTGATGAAGGGTATTTAACCTACACAGCGGAAGCCATGGCAGATGATATTTCATTTACTGGGGGGATTTATGTAGAAGAAGCTGAGGTGCAGGAAATTGTTCAAATTTTACGCAAAATGGATCCACCAGGATTAGGGGCGCGTAATTTACAAGACTGTTTGCTAATGCAGTTGGAGCGTAGCCAAGACCCCAAAGCTCCCATTGCCACTGAGATGGTAAAAAAACGTTTTGAAGATTTGGCCGCTCGCAACTATGAAAAGCTTATGCGGCTGAATAACTTGAATTCAGATCAGCTCAAAGATACCCTCGCACTAATTGGAACCCTCAACCCTCAGCCCGTCACAGGAAGCCAAAATGGGGCTCTCATTGTAAAAGATAACATTGTCCCAGATTATATAGTTACGGTTGAGGGTGAAATAATTGAAGTAGAGATTAACAATAGACGCATCCCTCCATTAACAATTAACAAATCGTACGCCCAGGAGGTAGGGGGAAGTCGGGCTGCCAATACCTACGTAAATTCTAAGCTGAATGCGGCCAATTGGCTCATCGAAGCCATTCAGCAACGCGAAAATACCATGCTCAAATCCATGCGTACAATTGTGAAACTACAAGCAGATTATTTTCGGACGGGCGATGTAAGAATGCTCAAGCCGATGGTACTGCGCGACATTGCTGAGCGCATCAAAATGGATGTCTCGACGATTTCTCGCGTCACAAGTGGTAAATACGCCCAGACACCTTTTGGAATTATACATCTCAAAGATTTATTCACAGAAGGCTTAATGACCAATACAGGGGAAGAGGTCTCTAACCGACAGATTCAGCTTACCTTGGCCGACTTGGTTGCCAAAGAAGATAAACAAAACCCTTTAAATGACTTTCAGTTGGCAGAGATGTTGGCTGAACGCGGTTATCCTGTTGCCCGTCGAACGGTGGCGAAATACCGCGAACAACTGGATATACCGACCGCTACGCTAAGGCGTGTTTTGTGATTTTAAGTTATTACGCAGTAAAACGAAAATAGTATGGCACAGAAAATATTAGTCATTGACGATGATACTGACATTTGCTTGTTGTTGCGCCGGTTTTTGACCAAAAACGGTTATGAGGTAGCCATTGCTCATAATGGAGTGAGTGGTTTGGCAACATTAGAAGAATTTCACCCCGAATTAGTTTTAACCGATTTTAGACTCGGAGACATAGACGGTGAGACGATATTGATGCGTATTAAAGAAAAATTTCCGTCGGTTCCTGTATTAATTATTACTGGATACTCAGATATCAAGGTGGCTATCAATGTGATGAAAAAAGGCGCATTTGATTATATCACCAAGCCACTTTTCCCTGATGAGATTTTATTGACGATTCAGAGAGCGCTTAACAGCCCTGATAAAAGCGAAATACAGCAAGAAGAAAGTACCAACAGTGACAATCCACAGGTATCAGCAAGCCGACGAAAAAAAGTACAAAATCAGTATATTTTTGGTGAGGGGGTTGAGTCAAGCTATCTTTATAAACAGGTAGATTTGGTTGCACCCACCAACTATAGCGTACTTATTTATGGTGAAAGTGGCTCAGGCAAAGAGGCTGTAGCACTTGAAATCCACAAACGAAGTAAGCGTGCTTCAGGTCCTTTTGTAGCTATGGACTGTGGAGCTATCTCGCGGGAGTTGGCGGCAAGTGAGTTGTTTGGACATGAGAAAGGCTCCTTTACTGGAGCGTTGAATCAAAAAATCGGCCATTTTGAAATGGCCAATGGTGGTACTTTGTTTTTAGATGAAGTAGGCAACCTGCCTTACGATGTCCAGATGTCGTTGCTACGTGTGGTACAAGAACGTAAACTTCGACGTATTGGTGGAGCTCGTGAGATTGAAGTAGATGTACGTATTGTGGTGGCATCCAACGAACGCTTGATTGAGGCGGCTCGCCGTGGAAAATTTCGGGAAGATTTATATTATCGTTTCAATGAGTTTAGTATTGATGTGCCGCCTTTGCGCGAACGCCGAACGGATTTGATGGTATTTGCCCAATTTTTTTTGGATAAAACCAACCTTGAGTTAAATAAGAACGTTCAGGGCTTTACCCCTGAAGTTGAGAAAGCTTTCAAGCAATATCCTTGGCCTGGTAATCTTCGCGAATTGAGAAATGTGATCAAGCGCTCAACCCTTCTGGCCGACGGTGATTATATAGATGTACGTACGTTGCCGTTTGAGTTGCTCAACTACGATAAACTATTATTTGTTGAGCCTGCTACTACTAATTTTAGCCCTCCAGAAAAGCCTCCTATTTCAACCTATGAGCCATTGACAGTAGCTGAACCTACTCCCTCGGTCTCTAATCCATCAAAAGTGGACTTGAAATCAGCCGCATTGGAGGCTGAATACGAAATGATACTCAATGTGTTGAAAAAAGTCAATTTCAACAAGAGTAAAGCCGCCCAAACTTTGGGAATTGACCGAAAAACATTGTACAATAAAATGAAAAACATTAACCTTAGTAATTAAGCAGTTGTCAGCCCACAGTCCACAATTATTAATACTTATGGACTGTGGACAATAGACTGTGGACTACTTAAACCCCCTCGCTTAAAATGCAAGATTCTGCTTTAAACGCTTTTCCATTGCAGCCTTCTCTGGCGCAGTTGGAACAAATGTTTGAGTTTTCATCTCATTTGATCTTTTTATACAATTGTGATTTGAAGAAGCTTGTTTTTGTAAATAACCGGGTAACTGAAAAACTCGGATACACACTTAGTGATCTTCAGCAAATAGAAGAGTCTGTACCTAATAAAAATGAGTTTATACAGGAAATAAAGGCTAAATATACTGCTTTGAAAGAGGGGGGGGACATTGAGTTTTCGTGCGAAGTTTTGCATAAAAATGGCGAAATCTGCACATTACGCAATCGCAGTTTAGCACTTGTTAGAGATTCTCCTCAAGCTCCACGGATGATTATTAACGTGGCTGAGGATATTACAGACTTTTTGAAACGAGAAAACGATTTACTTAAAAAACAATACCAACTTAATGAGGCTGAAGCTATTTTTAAATGTGGCACGTGGGAGTGGCAAGTGCGTGACGGAGGAATCAGCTGGTCAGATGGCGTGTTTAGAATTATGGGTTTATCGCCCGAAAACTATGTTTCTAAAGTAATAGAACGCCAATTTTATGAAAGTTTTATCGCGCCTGAAGATGTTCCTCGGGTAGCTAGCTATACGGCTCAAGTACTGGCCGAACGCCGACCTTCTTATGAGATTGACCATCGGATTATAGATGCGAGTGGAACAGTAAAATACATCAACCTAAGAGCACATTGCTATTTTAATGAGCAAGGGAAAATTCAACGAGTGATGGGAATGGTAGCCGATAGAACCGAAATAGTAACGTATCAAAATGAGTTAGAACGTCGGTTGACAGCCCTCAACAAAAGTAACCGAGATTTGGAACAATTTGCCTACATCGCTTCCCATGACTTACAAGAGCCACTCAGAAAAGTCATTGCTTTTGGAGAGCGATTGGATAAAAAATATAAAGAGCAATTGGGTACTGAAGGGCAATTTTTTGTGGATCGTATGACCAGTGCGGCACAACGTATGCACAGCTTAATTGAGGATTTATTGACCTATTCGCGGGCATCGCGTCATACAGAAGCATATAGTTTAGTAAATCTTAATCAGGTGATAAAGAATGTTTTAGAAGATTTAGAGGTAAAAATACAAAGTAAGAAAGCGTCTATTATGAGTGCAGAGCTACCCCTGATAGAGGCGCAATCGGTGCAGATGCACCAGCTTTTTTTAAACTTAATTGAGAATGCTCTCAAATTTACTAAGGTAGATACCATACCTATTATAAAAATTGATGTTCGGAATGTAGCGGCTTACGAAGCATCTAAAATAGAGCAGCTTAATCCAAAAGAAAATTATTTTGAATTTACCATTAGCGATAATGGCATCGGATTTGAACCCGAATATGCCGAACGAATTTTTACGATATTTCAACGCCTTCATGGTCGGTCTGAATATGCTGGGACAGGCTTGGGGCTGGCGATTTGCCGTAAAATAGTGGAAACACATCATGGATTTATTACAGCCCAAGCAAAGCCTTATGAAGGAGCTAAGTTTATTTTTTATTTGCCTGCCACCCAACCTAACACACTATGAATAATACAGAAATACAAAAAGCAAAAAGTGTATTGATTTTGATTGCTGACGACGATGAAGATGATCGAATGTTTACCAAAGAAGCATTTGAAGAAAATTATTTGCTCAATGAAATCAGATTTGTCAATGATGGAGTAGAATTGATAGACTACCTCAAACGCCGAGATAAATTTACTAATCCAGCTGATAGCCCCCGGCCAGGTATTATTCTTTTAGACTTAAATATGCCCAAAATGGATGGTAGAGAGGCTCTCAAAGAAATAAAATCGGATCCTTTGCTCCGTTCAATACCTGTAGTAGTGCTTACTACCTCCAAAGCCGAACAGGATGTGCTACAAACCTACGATTTGGGTGTCAATTGTTTTATTACTAAACCCGTTGCATTCAGTGATTTTATTGAAGTCACGCGGATGCTTGGTCATTATTGGTTTGATATTGTACAACTCCCCAACGCTTCCGAATAATGGAAAAAGACACCATCAGATTGTTGATTGTAGATGATGACGAGGACGACTTTTTTCTTACTTCTAGCTACTTAAAAGACATACGCAACAAGCATTTCGATATTACTTGGGCAAGTTCGTTTGGAGAAGGAATAAAGACACTTACCCAAGCTAAGTTTGACCTGTGCTTTTTTGACTTTTTACTTGGTGCAAAAACTGGGATTGACCTACTACAAGAAGCTATCAAAAGCGGAGTGAGCTGTCCTATTGTACTTTTAACTGGTAGAGGAGACCAAAAAGTAGATGTAGAGGCCATGCGCCTTGGAGCGATGGATTATTTGGTAAAAAGTGATTTGGATTCAGAAAAGCTGGACCGATGTATTCGATATGCTTTGGAGCGGGCCGAGGTGTTGCGTCGTTTGCGCGAAAGTGAGACGCGTCTTAGAGGTATTTTTGGCCAACTCAAAGATGCCGTGCTACTCAAAAGACCCAAAGGACTTATTTTCTATTACAATAATACTGCGCTTGATTTGCTCGGATACAATGAAAGCGAGCTTTTACAAATTTATTCTCAGCAATTGTTTGCCATTCCTGCCCAACACGCTTTATATGTCCGATCCCTTGAAGAACAAGGCATCGTTGAAAATTTTGAGGTATGGCTCGTTAAAAAAAATGGGGAGCGGGTTCTTTGCTCGCTTCATGCCAGCAAGCAAACCGATAGCGAGGGTGAAGTCTATTATCTGTTGGTTATCCAGGATATTACGGCGCGTAAAAAAATAGAACGAGATACTTTACTGGCTGCAAAAGCTGCTTCTACAGCACGTTTGGTGCGTACGCTTGCACATGAAGTTCGTAATCCATTGACGAACATAAATCTCTCGCTCGACCAGATTGAACCTGAATTGAATGACGAGGACCATAAACTTTTTGCGGAAATTATTCGCCGAAATAGCCGCCGTATCAACACGCTTATTACTGAACTATTGAATTCTTTCAGGCAACAAGAGACTATATTAAGCCGTGTTTCTATCCATGATTTGCTTGATGAAACGCTTAGTGAGGCCTCTGACCGACTTAGTTTGAAGAAAATAACACTAAAAAAAGAATACGGAGAGGCTTGTTTCCTACCTTTGGATAAGTCTAATATCAAAATAGCTTTTTTGAATCTTATCATTAATGCCATTGAGGCGATGGAAGAGGAAAAAGGTATACTGACCGTATCCACCTATATAGTTGGGAAATCGTGCTATGTCGAAATTCAAGACAATGGAATCGGTATAAGCCCAGAAAACCTCAATCGGCTCTTTGAGCCGTATTTTACCTCCAAAGTCAATGGTTTGGGCTTAGGGCTTGCCGCCACGCTCACTATTCTACAATCACATCAGGCCACAGTAGAGGTGGAATCTGAAATAGGGGAGGGAACCGTTTTTATAGTTACCTTTCCCCTCAATGAGGTGTAGAAACGACCGAAATAAATAATGTCTTGATCTCAAAGAGCAGCTGCCTTGTGGTTATGATCAAGCTTTGAATTCAATACTTTTATTTTGGAGGTTCTGAACAGCGAGCCAGTGATTTCTACAATCATAGCTGCCACTACCAGAACTATCCCAAATACCGCTGACCACACAATGAAACGATAGTAAACGTCTGCTTCGAGGCGAGCTATAATAATACCAGTTAAGGCCCAAGCTACCGATAAACCTATAGAAGCATTTTTTAGCTTCAATAAAGCCCAACTGCTGATGACTGTACCCACCAAAATCATGATAGTTGCCCAGAACGTTTGGCTTTGCCCCCAGCCTGCCCAGTTAGTTCCGACCAATGCTGCTGTAATGTTAGCAATAGTAGCGATGCAAATCCAGCCCAAATAGCTGCCAAATGGTATTTTTATGGCAGTTCGAGAGGTTTTGTTTAAATAAGGGACAATGGCATTAAGGCGTGCATTGATGTTGATTAGCTGCACTAATAAAGCCAGCATTACAAATACAGAGAAAATGAGGTATTCATAATGCCATGAAAGCATCCAAAGTATATTGAGGATACAAGTAACGATAAATCGAGAACCAATTGTACCTACTGTATCGGCAGTAGCCTCGTCCACATGGCTTTTAAACAAAGACTTGCTTTGCTTAATGCAGAAAAAAAGTAGCGAAACGTAAATGATACCCCAAATAGCGAAAGTAATAGGGGCAGGTACAAATAGATTGGGATATTGGGCAGAAAGCTGCCCCGTAGTTTTGTTATTAAATGGCAAGGCATTGGCCAGATAATTAGCTACAATCATCATTACAAAAAACATCCAATTAAAAACCTGCAAGGCTTTTATCGCTGATTTGTTCCAGATCATTTTCATAATATTTATAGTTTTGATAAGTGCCTGATTGAAGACCAACAACTGTTCCATTGCCTCAACTAAATCATTTGGGGAAATGTTTCTACACTTTTGATAAGGTTTATTCGATTTTTCCCCATTTTCTCCTGAAAAATGCGCTGGTACAGGTATTTGAGAAATAATATCGTCAAACACATTGTATCATCATTAAACATTTAAAGTCATGCGTTCTCTCTTATATATCATCGCCGTTATTCTTGTAATTGGTTGGTTAATAGGTGCTTTTGCATATAGTGCAAGTGGCCTTATTCATATCTTGTTGGTGCTTGCTGTGGTGTCCTTTTTAATCGGACTTATCCGCCGTGGTACCGTTTAAAAGGTTATTGTTTAACCATTAATGTTAGATAATTATGGAAATGCTATTGTTAATGAGTATAACAGGTTTGGTAGGATTAGCCGTATCTGTAGGAATGATGTATATGGCGCACCAAGCTCGTCCTGAGGCACCAGAAGGTTTTAGTCAGCAAGGACGTGACGAATTCTTTCGACGGGTAAAGATAAACGCCAGTCGTTTGAAATAGGTTATTTTAAGTTTGCCTACAATTATGAAAACAAATAAAACATCAGTACAAGTCTTGCTTATATACGTCTTGGGTATATTACTCATGGCAGGGCTTTCCGACTGTAAATCCACCTCCCATTTGAATAAGTCGGGGCAGGAAACTGCCTCGACTTCCAAAAATAGTATTAGTAAATCCCAAAATCCTACTAATTATGCTATTACAGCTTCTGCTGTGGGAGGCTTGGCAGGGAATATTATTGAAAAATATATGGATAAGCAGGCTGTTCAATTGCGTCAAGATTTGGCAGCTATTGCTCAGGTCGAACGACTTGAGGAAGGTATTAAGGTGACGATAAATTCGGGCATTTTGTTTAAATCCGATTCCAGTTATACGCTCTCGCCGGACCCTCAAGAAATTTTAAAGAAATTGGCCAACACATTGAGTAACTATAAAGACACAGAAATACTGATAGCAGGTCATACTGACAATGCAGGAGGAGCCAAGCAAAACCAATTGTTTTCTGAAAAACGCGCAGAGTCATTAGCCGATTTTTTGCAATCAAATGGAGTGCCGCAGCTAAGGATGGTCATACAAGGGTTTGGGGAATTTACGCCCAAGGTATCGAATGGTACTGAAAATGGCCGCCGCCAGAATCAACGTGTTGAATTGGGAATTGTGGCTAATCAAAATCTCAAAGCTCAAGCTAAAAAGGAAGCAGCAGAAACAAACGTAAGTAAGAAATGATTACATGCCTTAAAAATACAATTAGCCATCATTTTGAAAGCATTAAAAAAAGATAGGTAGTTAATTTTTTCGTAAGGTTAAGGGTTTAGGAATGGTCGAGAGCAAGGGGATTTTATTCTCTTGCTCTTTTTATTGTTTCTAAATGTTTTAGGAGGGTTAGATTTTGAGCATAAATTCTTCTGATTATAAAAATCTTCTTCTAAAACCATATTTGCACATCACGTATTGTTTGCCGATAGTATCTCCGACCGAGAATCACTTGTAGCAGGTTTGCAAACACTTATTCCAATTGAAGTAGTAAAACTGGCTCATATCGGTAAAGTGGCTCAAACAGATTGATTATTGTTATGCAGCATCATGGTGGATGCTATTCGAACACAAAGCATCTGATGGGTGTGCCAGAAATTGTCAAAGAGCGTGTTGCAAAAAACATAAAGTACAACAGGTGAAAATGAAGTAGTATTGGATACGCTGACAGAGACGACCAACCATGTGAGGTTTTGTTTAAGAAAAAAAGGGTTTCTAAGCCAATACTTTAGATGATATGAGGAAATAAATCCCCATTTATTGTATATAAGCCCACATTAGTGATAAAAAGGGGAGTGGAATACATTTTTTCTTCTTTTGAGTAGTTAATTTTCTACGATATCACTAAAGATGACAGCAACAATAACTCTAAAACATTCCGCAAGTAAAGTACATGGTATGGGAGCCATTCTAACAGATGAAGGCGTTTCATTCAGAGTATGGGCCCCCAATGCCCAAAATGTATTTGTGGTGGGTGATTTTAACGATTGGAAGCAAAATGCAACCCCTCTCATACAGGAAGAAAATGGGAATTGGTCTGTACAGGTGTCTAATGCCGCCGAAGGACAGCAGTACAAGTATCTTTTAAAAACTTCCATTGGCGATTTGTGGCGCAATGACCCCTACGCACTCGAACTAACCAATTCGGTGGGAAACAGTATCATTCACAATCCTGCTTTTGATTGGGGGGAAGATAGCTTTCAAATGCCTTCAGCCAACGAATTGATAATTTATGAAATTCACGTTGGGACGTTTAATGCTAAAGAAGATAATAAGCCTGGAGATTTTTTCAGCGTTATTGAAAAGCTCAGCTATTTTAAAGCATTGGGTATCAATGCCATTGAAATCATGCCGATTGCGGAGTTTCCTGGAGGTTATTCTTGGGGATACAATCCCGCTCATCCATTTGCGGTCGAATCCGAATACGGCGGCCCTATCGGTTTGAAAGAACTTGTAAAAGCAGCACATGCCAAAGGAATTGCCGTTTTATTGGATGTGGTTTATAATCATTTTGGGCCTACCGACATGGATATTTGGCAGTTTGACGGCTGGAATGAAAATGGCTTAGGTGGTATTTATTTTTATAACGATTGGAGGGCAAAAACCCCTTGGGGTGATACTCGCCCCGATTACGGACGTTCGGAAGTAAGACAATATATTCTGGATAACGCCCTGATGTGGTTTGAGAATTACCATATTGACGGGTTGCGGATGGACATGATTCCTTATGTCAGAAATGTCAATGCCGATGGAAACCCTGCCAATGATTTAAAGGAAGGATATTCATTGATTCAATGGATTAACACAGAAATCAAACAGAGATTTCCCCAAAAATTTACCATCGCTGAAGATTTGCATACGCTTCATTCGATTACGGCCTCCGTTGAGGAGGGAGGATTAGGATACAGCAGTCAGTGGGATGCTCAGTTTGTGCATCCAGTACGGGATGCTATTATTACCATGAATGATGAAAATCGGGATATGAATGCAGTAGCAGAAGCAATTTTGCATACTTACAACAACGATGCTTTTCAACGGGTAATTTATACCGAATCGCATGATGAAGTCGCCAATGGTAAAGCTCGAGTAGTGCAGGAAATAGCTGGTCAGGAAGATGTAAATACTTGGTATGCTAAAAAACGCTCTACGCTCGGAATCGCCCTTACGATGACGGCCCCAGGCGTTCCGATGCTGTTTCAGGGACAAACAATACTGGAAGATAAGTGGTTTGACGATACCGATCCGATTGACTGGACTCGATTTTCGGAATACAAAGGCATTGTGAAATTATACCGAGATTTAATTCATTTGCGACGAAATATGGCTGGTACTACTCGCGGGCTAATGGGTCAAAATGTCGAAATTTTGCATCTGGACAACGAGAAAAAAATTATTGCTTTTCATCGGTGGATGGAAGGAGGAGCAGGCGATAGCACCGTAGTCGTGCTCAATTTTTCCTCTCAACCTATAAATGACTATTTTCTTAAATTTCCTTCTGAAGGTATTTGGAAAGTTCGTTTCAACAGTGATTGGGAGGGCTACGATACCGAATTCAATAATCATTTTAGCTACGATACCGAAGCAAATGCTTCTCCAAAAGAAGGCATTTTTGTAGCAAGTGCGTCTTTGGGCGCATATAGTGCAATCGTTTATTCACAAGATTAATTTAGAACCATAAAAATAGAAAGAACAATGAAAAAGATAACCACAATAGTCGCTGTAATGCTGACCGTAGGAATGTTTAGTCTAATAAGTTGCTCACGCGAAGAGAAACGTGAAGCGGCAGATGAGGTGCAGAATGCGCAGGAGAAAGTAGAGAATACAGCAGATAATGTAGCAGAAGATATTAAAGAGGCTGGCAACGAAACCGCCGCAGAGATTGAAGCGCAAAGGAAAGAACTAACGGCTAAAATCAATGAGAAACAGGAGCAATTAAAAGCCGAAATGGATAAGGTAGATGCCAAAATCAAGACCGCTTCTGCCAATGAAAAAGAAAAATGGCAAAAACGCCGCGAAGAGTTGAAAGAAGACAGAGACGAGCTTGAAAACCAATTGGCCGAAGTCAGAAAAGACATTAAACGTGATTGGAAAGAGTTTAAACGCGATCTCAATAGGAAAATTGATGAAGTACAAAAAGACATTGAAAACTAAATAATCAGTTTTAAACGAAGCAACCTAAGTGAGTCATGGAAATTACGAGCGATTTGGTAAAGGTGCAGTTTAGAAAATTATGGTCACTGTACTTATGTCGAATGCAACTTTGCAAACGTCTTGAAAAGCAGGCAATGTCCGAAGAAAAACTATCTTTTGTAAAGCATTTTCAAAGAGAAACACTCCAGTTTTTACGGGAAATGGGCAATTTTGATTGGATTTGTGGTCAAAATTGCTTGCCTTCTATGCCTGCATGCAAAAGTCTGTATGATATTGACCATCAGCTATTAAACACGTATTATGCGCTGCAGGCAGATAGTTCTTGGGAAGATGAATCGCCTGAACTCTCCCGATTTCTAATGCGCAATTTGGGTAGAGTAAAAGCATCGCTTCAATTACTTCAACATCTTTATTATCCACATTTTAGATACAGAATTAAGAATATAAACGTATGAAACTGCATGGCAAGACCATTTTTAAGTACCAAGTAAATGTTCCCACCCCCGTACAAATGCTTTTGCGCCCGCGACGTCAGCAGGGACAATCGGTCATCAAAGAAGAATTTAGTATTGTTCCGTCAGTTCCTTTTACTGAATATACAGATTCGTACGGTAATCATTGCCAACGGGCTATTTTACCGCTTGGAGAGGTTACCATTACCACTGAAGTAGAGGCATTAGTAGAAGTCTATACGCCCCCAGCTAGTCCGCTTCCAGAGTATGTGTTGGTAGAAGCCCTGCCCGATGAAACCATGCTTTACCTTTTACCAAGTCGCTATTGCCAGTCAGATTTGCAGGAAATTAGCCAATTAGCCAGAGAGATTGTAGGAACATTATCGTTGGGCTATCAACAAGTAGAAGCGATTCGTAACTGGATTCATACCAATGTCAGTTACCAATACGGCACTACTGGCCCCACTACTACCGCTCTTGATATTGTTCATCAACGGGTAGGAGTATGCCGAGATTTTACCCACTTAGCCATCGCGCTTTGTCGGAGCCTGTGCATACCCACACGTATGACGGTGGGTTATTTGGATAAGTTAGAATACACGGATCTACATGCTTGGTTTGAGGCTTATTTGGGAGGAGATTGGTATATTTTTGATGCTGTTCAGGCTCAAACCGAAGGACATCGTATTGTATTAGGTTATGGTCGCGATGCTGCCGATGTAGCAATGGTTACTCAATTTGGAAATTTGATACTACAGTCTATGGAAGTTCAGACGCAAATTGTTGAGAATTGAAAAAGTGATACAAAAAAGCAATGTTAATTGTTAACATTGCTTTTTTGTGTTTAAACATAATGTCTTTTCTCATACTTTTTCGGCAAGTATTTCCTGTCTTTGTGCTTTGTACTTTAAACGAAGACTAACATGTTCAAGAATTTTGAGAGATTCTTCCAGAGTGATTTTTTGACGTTCTAATACACCTTTTAACTCTGAACTCTGTTGAATTTCTTCCACTTTGAGAGCAGTATCGTACGACTCAATGATTGTTTTTACATTAATCCATGCCCGATACACGCTTCCTTCTATCACTCTCTCTATGGCAACTTCGCCTCCCATTTCTCGCACATAACCAGCTAAGTTTTCGGCAAAGTTGACACTCTCATTGAGCATCGCTGAAAAGACTATTTGAAGGTCTTCATCTTTGGTTTCCTTAGTAGCCTCTTGATAACCTAAAATATGGCTATTATTGATATGGATGAGACTGTTCAGCACATCCACTGTCACCTGATTTCTGTTTTTTTTCATGATTTAAAATTGATTAATAAGGTTTGAATAAGCTTATTAATAAAAAAAATAATCCTAACTGCTTACGCATACATAACTGTCCAGGCGGTTAATGATTATTGGCAATTTATTGCTAATGAATTGCTGTTAATAAATCTGAAAATCAGTAGATTACTAAGTTTATAATCTAAAATAGTTCTATATAATCATTTGCTCAATTTGGGGAGTGTTTTTATGAATGACTTGTTGATTTGGGTTTTTTTTTCTACAAAAAAATAAAAGATATTATTGGTATTGTTTTTTGAATAAACAATATGTAGAATTTAATAAACACCATTAATTTAGACCATAACATGGATAATATAGAACGCCATAGTGTAAAAGATGACGCCAAGTCTAATCGTATTACGGGATCCACTATTTTTTTGTGGGTTTTGGGAGTAGGGATTGTTCTGATGATTGGAGCTTACTTGACTGGGTATCTTACTTTAGGAGGGCCCAAAGGAGAACAACGTATAGGTACTATCAATAAAACAGACACTACAATGGCAACTAAGAGCGATACTGTTATTGGGAATTAGTTGTTCAATGTTTCAAAAATGAATACATATTTTCATAATTATTTAAACCAAAAATCACAATAAAATCATGGAAACGACAAAAGAAAAATTGCAAAAAGAAGCTGCTCGTCACAAAGTAGAAACAGTAGAAAAAAAAGCAGAAGTAGCCAAAGCTGAGCTTCAGGAAAAAGTAGATGATATAAAAATTGGAGCGGCTAACTTAGTTGAACAAGCCCAAGACAAATGGGAAGATATCAAAGACAAAGCCTCGGATGTCTGGGAAAATACCAAAGAAAAAGTTGAAAATGCTTGGGAAAAAACCAAAGATAAAGCTGAAGATGCTTGGGAAGATACGCAGGATAAATTTAGAGAAGTAAGCGAAAAAATGAAAGATAAAAAGCAGGAGGCCGAAGACATGATAAGAGAAAAATCGAATTAATATTTCATTAGTGTTGCCTCAGGCTCTCCAAAACTTGGAGAGCCTGAGGCATTTTTTATTTTACTATAGCTAACATTAAAAATGGATTTACGTACAGATTCGCCATATTGGCTTATGAAAAACGGTTTTCTTTACTCTTATCCCTCCCTTGACCGTTCTCTCAGTACCGAAGTTGCCATTATGGGTGGAGGAATTACTGGAGCTTTAGTGGCTTACCATTTATCTCAAGCTGGTATCCCCTGTATACTTCTCGACAAACGTAAGATTGGGATGGGAAGTACCTGTGCCAGTACAGCCCTGTTACAATACGAAATAGACACACCGCTT
Organism: Runella sp.; assembly: GCA_039810845.1. Lineage (GTDB taxonomy): Bacteria > Bacteroidota > Bacteroidia > Cytophagales > Spirosomataceae > Runella. The sequence continues at coordinate 18,877 of JBDHXS010000023.1, forward strand.
AAGAGTCTAATCGACTATGTAGGCTATCAACAAGCCAATCAAAGCTACCTGATGTGCATTGAAGCTATTGCGAAAATTGAAAAAATAACACAAAAACTAACTACGGAAGTCGGTTTTAAGCGATGTTCGAGTTTCTATTATGCTTCTCAGAAAAAAGATGTAGAAGAGTTGAGGCAAGAATATAAACTACGTCGTGATATAGGCATTGAGTTAGAGTTTTGGCCAAAAGAGCAAATCGAAAAAACCTTTCCATTTTCATCGCCTGCCGCCTTATTTTCTGCCGAAGGAGCACAAATAGATGCCTATCGGTTTACTCATGAATTGCTCCAACAGGCACAAAAAAACGAAACGTTGGTTTTTGATGATACTACAGTAATACAATTAGCTCATCACAGAAACGGAGTGACACTTACCACAGAGCATGGATATATCGTAAAAGCAAAGAAACTGATTATGGCTTGCGGGTATGAATCACAGCAGTACCTCTCGAAAAAAGTAGTAGATTTCAATTCTTCGTTTGCTGTGGTCAGTGAGCCCTTTGCAAACACTAACCTATGGTATGAAAACTGTTTGATTTGGGAAACTGCTCGCCCCTATCTTTATCTACGCACTACCAGCGATAATCGAGTGTTGATTGGTGGAAAAGATGAGCCTTTTTATAATCCCAAAAAACGGGATGCGCTTAATAATAAAAAGGGCGCCCAATTGACCAAAGCCTTTCATAAGCGATTTCCTGATTTACCTTTTCGAGCCGATTTTCAGTGGGCTGGTACATTCGCAGAAACAGTAGATGGACTTCCTTATATAGGTGTGGTAGCCGAGCGACCACATACATACTTTGCGATGGGGTTTGGGGGAAATGGAATAGTATTCAGTATATTAGCGGCAGAAATAATAGGAGATTTACTTATGGGAAGAAAGAACCCAGCTGCCAAATTATTTGGATTTGAAAGAGCCAATTAGTATATAGATAATTTATAGAGTAGCAGCTGATTACCGCTGTTAAAAACGCCTCTTTAGTGCAAAATCCAGCCACTAACCCTATTTTACAAAAATGGTACTTTGATAGGAGAAAATAGCTGACATATAAGGGTTAACTGTGATAAGTCTTAATAATTTAATGATTTTGATAAACTAGAGAAAGGAATCTGTAAACAATTTTGACAAATGATTAATCAACGGTTTGTTACTTCAATTTCTTCCTTTTGAAACCTAACTGCGTATGCTCGGGGCTTAATACCCCCTCCTAATTTGAAAGCATATACCTTAGTAAATTCTGCGCCAAAAAATAAAATTAGGGACGAATAATATACCCAAAGTAAAATAATTACTACCGAACCTGCTGCTCCGTAAGCCCCTCCAATATCTGACTGGCCTAAATATAAACCAATTACGTATTTCCCAACCATAAAAAGTGCCGCTGTAACGCCCGCCCCAATAAATGTATCTTTTAGCTTGACTTTCCCATCGGGTAGTACAGTAAAAATCACAGTAAAAAGTATGGTCATAACCCCCCAAATGAAGGTAATATTGAGTATCCAAAATAAATAGACAGTTGCATCAGAGAATAGGACCTTTACTTTTTCACTGAAAATAGTAAGCATGGTATTGAGTAAAAGAGATACAATAGACAAAAATCCCAAAGACACAATCAACGAAAAAGAAAGAAGCCTATTGACGAGGTATTTGAGCAGCCCGTTAAGAGGTTTGGGCTTAAGTGCCCATATCTGATTAATAGAGTCCTGAATTTCGGCAAAAACCCCCGTAGCACCTATAATCAATGTTACTACCCCTATGATAGCTGCTATTCCAGTTTTGCCTGATAATTGTGCATGACGAATTAATTCCTGAATCTGTTTGGCTGCTTCTTTGCCAACTAACCAATTAATTTGATTATAGAATTGACCTTCTACAGCCTCTTTACCATAGAAAAAACCCACGATAGATAATACCACCAATAGCATAGGTGCTAAAGAAAATAAGGTGTAATATGATAAAGATGCACTGAGTTTTAGTGCATTATCATTCATGAACTCTTCAATAGTTTCTTTGAAAATAGAACTGTATTTCTGCCAAAAATTACGCATAATAGTTTTTTAATTCGCTTGTAAAGGAGTGTTTTATCAAGTTACCAACAATTGTTCCAATACATCAATTATATCAAATGGGGAATTGTTTCTACATTTTTGGATATCCTTGTTTAAGTTTTCCAATTTTCCATTAACAAACAGGCTGGTAATTAGTATTTAGCGAAAAATGGCTGAACTGAAAATGCTAACCGATTGATTGTCTCTTGTGAGTTGGTATCCAAAATTTCTTTGGTTAGTCCGAATGAGATTTTCAAATACTATGAGCTTTTGGAATCAAAATAGTCTTATGGATGAACTTTTAGGTGTTTTGGGATGGTTAGATTTTGAGTATAAATGCTTCTAATTATAAAAACCTTTTTCCAAAACCATGTTTGTCCATCACGTATTGTTTTATTTAAATAATGCCGATAGTACCGCCGATCGTGAAGCGCTTGTAGCAGGCCTGCAAACTCTTATCCCGATTGAAGTAGTAAAATTGGCTCATATCGGTAAAGTGGCCGAAACAGATCGTTCAGTGATTGATCGTTCTTATTCGGTTTCGTGGCTGATGCTATTCGAAAATAAAGCCGATCAAGATATTTATCAGAATCATCCCGTTCACCATGAATTTGTGAAAAACTGCGCACACCTCTGGGAAAAGGTGGTCATTTATGATTCAGATGATGTTTAATTGATAAATACGATATGGCGTAAGCCATGTTGGCTCACCCTAAATCCCTCCGCACGGGCATCCTCGTCCAACAAGGAGAGGAGCTCTTAATGCAAAAAGCTGAAAACCCAATTCGACAGGCTCATCTGCTGACTCCGTTCGCATATCGTACGATGGAGGAGGTTGAAGAACGACGCTCTCTAACCCCCGATTTACCGCACCGCCATGACTATTTTACAGTATTGGCAGTGGAGAAGGCAATAGGAACTCACCAAATTGATTTTGTAGAATATCCGCTTCGAGCTAATACAATTTATTTTGTTTCGCCCGAACAAATTCACCATCTAACCCTGACGCAGCCTGCGCCTCGTAGTGATGTGATCTTATTTCGTCCCGATTTTTTACAGGATTTCAGTATTGCTCCTGCGCAGTTGTACGATATGGATTTGTTTTTCAATTGTGATGAAGCGGCACCTTTGGAACTTACTGTCAATGAAATGAGGCAGTTATTGCCTTATATTCAGGGTATTGCCAACGAGTATCAATCGGAAAAAATACAAAAGTGGGAGGCAATAGGAGCTTGGCTGAAACTGTTTTTGCTGGAATGTAAACGCTTGAAAGCCACCCAGAAAAGTACGAATAAGTCGTGGGACAACCGTCAGGCTGAAATTGTGAAACAGTTTAAAAACGATGTTGAGCGTTTTTTTCGGCAGCAGCACAAAGTCAATGAGTATGCTGAGCATCAGCACCTAACGGCCAATCATCTGAACGAAGTCATCAAAAACGAAACTGGAACATCGGCAAAGGAGTTTATCCAAAATCGCTTGATTTTGGAAGCAAAACGTTTGGCAAAATATTCCGAGCTGAATGCTAAAGAAATAGCTTATCAATTGGGTTACGAAGATGTAGCTCATTTTAGCAAATTTTTCAAGAAATGTGAAGGTATCGCGTTTACAGAGTTTCGGGAAAAAACGGAATTGTAAAATTTTGATGATGAATGCCCTATATTCATCTCTGAGGCTGGTACTGCCCCTGAAAATCTGCTCTTAATTTGCCATTCTACTAATCTTAAATCTGATAAAAATGCAAACCAATCGTCTCCTCAAAGGTCTCCACCATGTTACGGCAACTGTCAATGATGCGCAGGATGATTACGATTTTTATACCAAACTGTTAGGGCTTCGTCTAGTCAAAAAGACAGTCAATTTTGACAATAATTTTGTCTATCACTTTTATTA
>JBDHXS010000024.1:0-22696 GCA_039810845.1 Runella sp.
AAATATTTGAATGAGGTGCACTTTTACCATACCAAACGCCGTCTATTTTATACAACTCGTAGAACACTAACCACTCTGCCACCCAAGGTATTATTTTGTCAGCTACTCTAAAAGTAGATTTCCAAGGCTCATCCTTTGGATAGAAAAGACATAAATTGCCTTCCTTATAGAAATGGGTGGCTGCATCTATTTCAATTTTTGGATTGAGAATATATACTTGGGGACTCTGGCTAAAACGATAGACAACTCGTATTTCATAGAATGGGCTATACACCGTAGGCTGTATATTACCTTCACATACTAATTCAGTCGTTTTTTGATGAACTTCCTGACATTGGATACAAGGAAAACGTCTTTCAATGATTGCTTTTTCTAACCGATAGCGAACAGTAGCGTTTTCTCGAAAAGACTTTATGTATCGTATTTTAGTCCCCATAAAACAAATGAGTTTGGTTTCTAACTGATTGCTGTGGTAAGTGAGTTATTACACCACTTGGGGTGGTATATGCACCAGTTGCAATAATTCCTGCTTTTTGTAGCAAAGCATTTCGGTGAGCCCCCTGACTATTCTCATTTTTTTTTCCATCAGGAAAACGCTTGCCAAGATGTTTTTGCCATAATTGACTTGCTTCATACTGGCATTCATTATCCAAAGCTTTTTTAGCATCATCTATAAACGCTTGCAACGCCTCTAAGAATTTTCGTCGTCGCTCAACGTCAAACGCAGCTAATACGTTATCAAAAGGTGTAACTGGCATTTGACAATAAAAATAAACATCCAATGACGCTTTTATAGCTCTGAGTGTTTCATATAACGCCTCATCATCTCGGTCTGATTTAGTTCTAAGATAATTGGTTGCCAATACCGTCAAAGCAACTCCTTTTGGCATAAATACGTCCTTTTTGTGATTTGTCCATGCTTTCAAATAACGAACTAAACGAGTTAGTTGGTTATCATTGTCTTTTTTATCATTGTACCACTGCCGAAATTTTTTGGGGTCGGATTGTTGCCATCCTTCATCTTTCAACCCAAGATAAGGCGAATTAGTGGTCGTTTCAGAATCTCGATAGTACACAGGAATATCAATATGGTAACGGCGAGCAGGGTTATTTTCTCCTTTGTATCTTACTCTGATGCACTTTTTCTTGTGCATCGGCAGCGTATCTGTTGCATCTTCTACTGCCTCTTTTATCCATTTTTGTAAAGTAGTTGGTGTTTCATTTGGTTTAGGAAAGAAGTACACGCCTAAATCCATATCACAGTCATCATCCCCAGTGCGAATCATCGTCTTCATTTTATAAGACCCTTGAATATAAAATTTAGGTGTGAGGTGGTTATGCTTCTCCCGAAAATGTTTTTTGATTCGCTCTTCCAAATCCTTACGGGAACGTATCATGTTTTGACGCTTGGTATCAGTGATACCTAAATTGGTATCAAAATCTTGAAATAAGTTGTTACAATTTGCCATGGCTGTTATACTTTAAAGCTCAAAAAATGGTTTATATGGTACTATTTTATTTTCAAAAAAAGGCTGTAATAGTGTTTTATCCGCATTATCAAATAGGTGCATACCCTTCTGGTTCAGCATCTTAATCTTGTTTGTTGAGGTGCTATCCAATTTTAAGTTGTCAGAAATATTAAACTTATCTTGAAACCGTTGGTAATAAAATCGGTCCGCCTTATCATGATGAACCCCTTGTGCAAATATTTTCATCATATTTTCGGTAATTGAAGACTGGCTCTGCATCATAAATTCGATTAGCTTAATCGCAAAGCCCAAAAGGCCGCTTCCAACCGCCTTTCTTTGATTGGGAAGCGTTAATACGTTAGTACCTGTACCAATTGAAAGTATTTTTATTTCATTAAATGAGTGTCCCAAAGCAATTGCCTCGGAAAGTCCAATTAGGGCTGGGTTATTGGCAAATATGCCCCCATCAATCATGTTGAGTAAATTTACTTTCTCTGCTGTTTTGGTTCGCTCATAATTGACTTCGTAGGGTTGAAAATAGATAGGAGCAGCACTCGTTGCCAAGGCTACTTGATAACTTGGCACTTGATAATCACGAATGTAGTCTTTATGGTGACTTGTTTTAAATACTACTGTATTGCCTGTTGATGCGTTGAATGCAGGAATACACAATCGAGTTTTTGAATTACCCAAACGGGTATCTCCATCTTCTGAAAAGGGTTCAAAAGCTTTTCTCAAAAGTTTGCTTAATTCATTGCGGTTGTGTTTTGGTAGAAAAAACTGTCTCAGGAGTCGAAAAAGGTTGGTGTACGGTAATCCAAAGATTTTGGTTGCATTTGCTTCATAAAGGTTCAAAATTTCACTTGACGACATACCCAACCCTAAGCCGATTGCTATAATACCACCAGTTGATGTACCACAGATTAAGTCAAAATATTCGTTTAATTTTATTGGTTCGCCTTTTTCTCTTGAAAGATATGATTCCAAACCAGTTAAAAACTTAGCTGGAATTATTCCTCTAATACCGCCACCGTCGATTGATAATATTTTAAATTCTTTCATGTATTTTGGGTTAATATTTCGAGAACCATTGGTAAACAAAATAAGTTCATTTATTATTTTTGTTTACTCAAAAAATATAAATAATCTCAGTAAAAGCATTTCGTTGTTTTTCTTGTGTAGTATATATTCGTTTTATTATACCTTTGCAGACATCATACTCAAACCAACCTATTATGAACGAAACTTTCGCACTTCGACTCAAAAGCGCCCGAAGTCAAGCCAAACTATCTATGCGAGAATTGGCCGAAAAAGCGGGAAACGTCGTTACATTCAACTCTATCAAAAAATACGAAGACGGCTTAATGACCCCTGAACCTACTACCATGATTGCACTTGCTAATGCACTTGGAGTAAAAGTAGAGTATTTTATGCGTCCAATTAAAGTAGAATTGGGAAACGTCGATTTTCGCAAAAAAGCCAGTTTGAGGGCAAAAGACATTATAGCAATCAAAGAGCAAATTCGAGACTTTTTAGAGCGTTACTTAGAAGTAGAGGAAATTTTAGGAATCACGCACTGTTTTCAAAAACCCCAGCCTCTCCCTTTGGGTCAAAGTCCAATGCAAGTGGAGAAGGCTGTTTATTTACTGCAAAATCAATGGGGGATTAGCGGAAATCCTATTCCAAATGTGGTAGAATTTTTGGAAGGACTCAATATTAAGGTATTATTGATTGATGCGCCCAGCAATTTCCATGGCCTTTCTACTTGGGTTGGTGAAATTCCTGTTATTGTAATCAACCAAAATGATTCCGTAGAACGCCGACGCTTTACAGGCTTACACGAATTGGGTCATTTGGTATTAGATTTTGGCGAGTTAGAGGAGTCAGAATTGGAAAAACGTTGTCATCAATTTGCAGGAGCCATGCTCTTACCAGCAAAAATTATCAAATCTGAGTTAGGAGAGTATCGAACATTTGTGTCATTTGGCGAGTTAGTGGCATTAAAAGAAAAATACGGGATTTCGGTACAAGCAGCCATGAGCCGTGCAAAGCAGTTAGAAATTATCAATGCCTATACCTTCAAAGTATTTTGTATGAGTATTGCCAGTAACCGAAGAGAGGAGAATTTAGGGTCATTCAAAGGTGAAGAGAAATCGTACCGATTTGAAAATCTACTATTTAGATTGGTTTCCGAAGACTTGGTTTCTATCAGCAAAGCGGCCAATTTAGGTAACATGAAAGTAGCTGAGTTCCGTGACAAACTTGACGCACAATCCTAATGAAGCATCGAATTGCCATTAACGATGCGAATATTTTGATTGATTTGGTAAAAACAGGGTTATTTGAAGCATCGTTGAAACTACCTATTGTTTATCACACGACAAGTATCATTTTTGAGGAATTGCATGATTTTCAAAGAGCTTTTTTCAGTGTCGCTATCCAGCAAGAGAAATACCGAATTATTGAGATTACTCTTGACGAAATGGCTGAGATTTACGAATTAGTAGCGATAGACCGAAACCTCTCAGAGCAGGATTGGTCGGTATACTACTATTCAAAAAAGTGGATGTGTTTATTACTAACGGGGGATACTCGACTCCGAAATCGTGCTTCATCCAATGGTATCCAAGTCTGTGGTATCCTTTGGATTTTGGATGAATTGTTATCGGGGCAGCATATTACCCCTACCGACGCCTATCATTTATTACAACAGTTGATGTCGATAAATAAAAGGTTACCGCAAAATGAATGCCTGGAACGGCTTAGATTTTGGAGTAAGTATTTTTAAAACCCTAAAATTTTTATGAAGGACTATCTCGTAAAATCATTCAAAAAATTCAAGGATGATGCTTTATCAAAACTATTATATGACCTTGGAAAGCTTTTATTAGGAGCTCTAATACCATACCTTCTCTTACAATATTTGCCCAATACAAATAGTATTGTTGCTAAATTAAACGAAAAATCCGCTATAAGTTACTTAAACTTAATTTTCATCATTGTATTTGTAATTGTATTGACGGCTCTAATTGTAACCTACCTAACAAACAAACGCTATAACCTTATCAAAAAAGACCTTAATACAGATGAACTTACTGGGATTCCTAATAATAGAGCCTTGACAAATGAATTAAAAGAAGTTATTGATTGGGCAAAAACATCAAATAGTCAATTTTCTGTTATATTGATAGATATAGATGATTTTAAAAGTTTTAATACCACATATGGATTAACGGTAGCTGACCAAATTCTAATAAAATTGGCAAATCTACTTAAATCCGACAGTAGAATAACTGATAAACTCTTTCGACAACATGTAAAAGGAGACGAATTTGTAATCATCGCAAGAAATACTAATCTTCAAAATGCTATCCTTGCAGCTAATCGAAAAAAAAATACTATTGCGGAAACAGATATTGAAATTCATGAACACAATCAAGTTTTTAAATTAACTGTTTGTTGCGGAGTTACTGAATATACAAATAATGATACCCCCGAAGCAATTTTAGAACGAGGATTTAAAGCCATGAAAAATGCAAAAGGTGTATCAGGAAAAAATTCAGTTAAATCTTTGATATAGATTACCTCACCTTCACCCCTACTCTTTTTTCTTCCTTCTTTCCCACTTTTTCCATCAATGAATCTTGAATCTTCCTTTCGATTTGTTGCAAGTCTTGCCGAAGCTGCGAAAGTTCTTGCTTGTGTGGCCAGAGTTTTGAGACGAATTCTTTCAGTTGGTCAATATCCTTTTTAAAGTCTACTACTCGCTTCCGCTGGTCTTCGGCAATTTTAGGGATTTTTTCCAGTGCATTATGAACAAACTGTGCGGCGATTTCAGGCGTGCGGGGCATTTGTCCACCATTATGTTGGTACTTGATTCCGTTAGGTGATACCACCGAAAAATGGTTTTCTCGTTGGGCATACCCTTCCACAAAGTTAGTAATCGTCGTTACTTCCAACTTAAATCCGTGCAGTTCTCCTACCACTTTGGGTTCGGGGTTACGGTTGTTTTTGTCAATAATGATGAGTTTTTTACCAATTTCTCTCGAATCTTTACTGTCCAAATCGTGGATAATGAGCTGTCCTTTTATCTTACCATTTTCGTCATAAGCGTTTACTTTTTTGAGATGAATTTGGTCAGCTTCTACTTTTTTTAATTGCGTTTCTCCTTTGTCTACTTGTAGTTCTTTTCCTTCCAAACGCTGCTTTCCCTGTACCACATCTTTGTTGTAAATCAACAAATCTGACTCTAATCTCCCCAGTCGTTTCTCAATCTTGGCTTTTTCCAATAAATCGGTATTGCCCGACAAAATGGCAATGTACTCACTAAAATTCATGCCGTTTTTCTCATCTAAACTACCTTCGTCAATCCGTCGGGTGGCCAGATTAGAGTTCTTGATTTGGCTAATGAACAACGATTTGTTTTGCAACAGGTTGAACTTGTAGTTATCCAAGGTCTTTTCAACGGCGTACACGTAGTTGTGTACCTGGTTGCCGTACAATTTTGCTATCTCGTTTCCTTTACGAACGCCCCTACCTATACGTTGGTCTAATTCCGAGGGTTTCCAAGGAATATCCAAATGGTGCAGCGCCACAATCCGCTGTTGTACGTTCACGCCCGTTCCAAGCATTTCGGTCGAACCCAGCAAAATTCTTACCTTGCCTGCGTTGGTATCAGCAAACAATTTGGTACGCTGGGCTTCATTTTTGCACTCTTGAATGAATTTGATTTCGTTAGGCGGTATTTGATAATCTTCCACCAATTTTCTTTTCAATTCGCTATATACATTCCATTGATGAGGTTTGTATGTTCCCAAATCCGAAAAAATAAGCTGCGTCCCTTTGTGCTGCTTGGTTTGCTCATAGTGTTCGGCAATTTTCTTGGCGCATTGGCTTACTTTGTTGTTGGGATGGTCGTCATAGTGAGGATTCAACAGCCGCATATCCAACGCCATTTTTTTGGCATAATTCGTCGCAATCAGCATCTTCGCCGCTTCTTCTCCTTCGCTTAATTTGGGTCGGCCCAACAAGGTTGCATCACCCGTTTCAGCAAACTTCATCAGCTTATGAATAAAATCTTCCTGCTGAGGCGTGGGAGGGACATGAACAAGCCTTTGGTTCAATTTTGGGCGTTCAATTCCAATCATGTCTGCCGTCCTAAAATCGGTGATTTGATTGTAGAACATCGCCAGTTCAGGAACTTTGATGAAATAGCGAAAACGTTCTTTCTGGATCAAATTGTTGGTCACCGAAAATTCAAAATCGGTCGTTTTCTTGGCATACACCGCTGCCCAAGCGTCAAAATTGACAATATTCTGCTTTTGGAGTTCTTTGGGACGCAGGTACTTGAATATCAAATAAAGTTCGGTCAATGAATTGCTGATGGTTGTTCCTGATAAAAAAGTGGCGCACAAGTCTTTGTCTTTTCGTTGCTGCATGGTTCGGATGGCGTACAGTAAGTTGATAGCCTTCTGACTTCCTTCCTGATTACCTAAGCCTGCCACTCGGTTGTGACGTGTAGTGAACATCAGGTTTTTGAAACGATGGCTTTCGTCTATAAACAAATGGTCTATACCCATATGCTGAAAATCGGGTACGTCGTCTTTCTTTTCTTTGAGTTGGTGATTGATACGGGACATTTCCACCGTCAGATTGGCTTTGCGTTTTTCCAAACCTTTCAGAGCCGCTTTGGATACTTCGTTGTTTTGTTGCCGCATTACTTCCAAATCTAACTCGACATTTGTTAATTCGGCTTGAACGGTCTTTTGCTGAATTTTCGGCGATTGGGGTATTTTGCCAAACTGATCGTGGGTCAGAATAATGCAATCCCAATTATTGTTTTTGATGTCGTTGAATAGCTTGACTCGGTTTTCAGGACTAAAATCACTGGCTTGGGGGTATAGTAATTTAGCTTCGGGATAAGCGGATTGGAAAGTTTCGGCAATTTGGTGGACATTGGCTTTCAGTCCGATAATCATGGGTTTATTAACGACTCCCATTCGTTTCATTTCGTAAGCTGCTACGCACATAATCAGGGTTTTTCCCGAACCTACTTCGTGGTCGGCTACGCCACCTTCGTTTTGCAACAACATCCACACGGCATCTTTTTGACTTTGGTACAGACTCGGAATCCCTAAGTTTTTATAATTGAGGTGAGGGAATTGTTGATGCTGACCGTCGTATTGGGGTTTGACATAGCAGTTAAATAGTTGGTTGTAACGCTGTTCTATGTCGGTTTTAAGCTCTTTCGGCTGCTCATTTAACCAGTTGGGGAATTGAGTACGAATCTGCTCAATTTTACTTGAAGCCAATTGGGTTTTCTCTTGGTCTTTTACTGTAACTTCTTGTCCTGCATCGTACAACTTTTTAGTGATATGCGGATTAGTATTCAGTAAGGCATATTCGGCTAAATCAAGACCATCGTAGGTGCGGGTTTGGGCATTAACGGCAAATTCTGTAGTAATTTTGGCGTTGCTTTGGGTACTGCGGGTGGTGCGTACGGTAAATGTGTCGGTGGATTGTGCATATTGAATCCGAATAGGAATGTCGAACAAATGACTTAAATAATCCTGATACACCTGTGTCGGAATCCAGCGTTCACCAAAGTTGAATTCCAACAATTCAAAAGGGACTTTTTCAGGCTGGTTTTCTTGTAATGCCGCTTGGGTTCTGAGAGCTTCGGTGTGGCGGGGATGGGTTTCGCAGTAGTCTTCAACGGCTTGCAGTTTTTCAAAAACGTTGCCAGACAACAGCATTTCACGGGTTTGGTATTCTTCTCGAATCGGGTTATAAAGCAAACGGTCTTGCAATTGGTTCAGCAATTTTTCTTGACTTTGGCCACTGATTTCCTGCATGTATTCTACATTCACTTTCCCAAACCAATTCAACGAGGCAAGCAAGGCATCCTCAGCGGTTTCAATTCGTTGTTTTTGGGAAAACGCAACGGGTTGCTCGAAAATATCAGCTTTGATAAATTGTCCATCTTTGGCTCGTTCCAAGGCCAACAGTTCTTTGCCTTGCGGGTCGAGCAGGACTGTCCCTACGTTTTCTTTGCGATTCAACTCGCCATACTGAATCTTGAATTGGTCGTAAGATTCGTTGAGTAATTGTCGTAAACCTGTATTTTCGGCTTGAAATTCCTGTTCAAAGTTGTAGAGTAGGTGGTAGTTATCTCGAAGTTGAATTAAGTTTTTAACTTTTCCTTGCTGGGTTTTTGATACTTCGAGAGAGCGAAAAAGGGGCTTTTTCTCCGCCAATTCATAGACCTTGCCTACTTCTCCATTTTGTTCAACCAATGAACCTTCTTTCAGGTGAGGATATTTTATACCCTCAAAGGGTTTGGGTTCAATGACTGGTTGAATCGTGGCAAAAAGGTCTAATTGCGGCGTAAGCGGTGCTTTGCTAATTGAAACACGAGCTTTTTCGGTTGGTGCAACGATTTTGAGGTACTGACCAAAATCCTCGTCCAGTATTTTTTTCAATTCCTGCCCTATGGCTTCAGTACCGCCTTGATGGGTGAAAATTTGGGCAGGTTTTCCGTATTGGTCGGTATCAAATTGCAGTTGGGTGTGAACAATGCGACTGAGGTCTTCATAATATTGGTTACCAGAGTATTCTCGGCGGGTGCTTTGGATAAAAAGTCGTTCCCGTTGGCTCAGGCTCGTTTTTTGCGTGTCTTTTTGAAGGATGATTAAATCGGTGCCAACGCTCGTTCCTGCAAAGTCGGTAAACAAATTGTGGGGCAAACGAACCGAACTTACCAGATGAGTATTCCGCATCAAATGCTGTCTAATTGGCTCATTACTTGGGCTATTCATCAAAGCATCGGTCGTCAAAAAGGCCACTACCCCACCCTCTTTGGCCACATCCACGGCTTTGACAAAAAAATAGCCATGCAAACTGCGGCAGGCTTGTCGTTTGGTTTTGTCTTTGCTATTGGCAAAGGCCGCATCCCACACGGCCACGTCGCCAAATGGAATGTTGGAGGCTACCAAGTCGAAGGTATTCAAGTAGCGACTGCTGATGTCTTCAAATCCTTGTTGTTTAACTTGGTTTTTGCCGTGCAGGGCTTCTAACAGCATGGCTGTCAGCAAATCTTTTTCAATCAAAAGAGGATTTGCAAGCGGCAAGCCAACTCGCTGAAAACCATACGAGAACTGCCCCAATCCTGCCGAAGGGTCTAAAAAACTATTTACCTCGAATCCCGTATTTCGTATAGCTTCGCCCAGAGCTTCAATTACCGCAGGTGGCGTGTAAAAACTTGTCAATACGCTGTTTTTGAGGCTTTGCCAGTATTCCTCAGCCCGTTGTTCTCCTACTTCATTTTCTATGGTTTCCCGCAGAGTTTGTACGTAAGGTCGTAGTTCTATGTCTGCTTTGGTTTGCCAAGCGTTGTCGTCTTCCAATGGCAAAAGAATCGCCTTGATTCCTCCAAATCCTGCATATTGCCGAATGAGTTCCGATTGTTCTTGTATTGGGGCTTTGCCCGTTTTTTGTACTTGCAACGCAAGGCTAATCGCCTCGGTATTTTGTACGAGGTGGTGTTTGGGATTAAACGCCATGCGTTTGAATCAAATTTTCAAGTTGACTGATAATTAAATGATAGCAGAGACGCTGATTCTCGCCCGTTTCTGATTCTTCCTGCTTTTTTACCAATTTTTCAAGCAAGGGGCAAATGGCAATAAGAAAGGTTTGCCGTTTATCTGATGCACTTAGTCTTTGATAGTCAGACAGAAACTCTGTTTCGAGTAAATTATTCAAAAACGAATACGTTGAAAAAGACAGCCCATTAGTGAGTTTAGCAAGAGCTGCCTCCTGAGCCTGTAGAACATCTTTTCCTGCCAATCGTTCTTGCTCAAAAATAGAAGCAGCCTGATTTACTCGCTCTGAAACAAGTTTTTCTATTTCTTCTGTGGTGAGTTTAGCCAGCACATCAGGAAAATCGCTTTGCAGGTAGCTTTGTAAGTAAATGGTAAAGTAATCCTGTTCCATAGTTGTATCAAAAGCCAATTTTGTTCTTTCCTTGTATAAACCCCTGTGATTCAGAATTTCTCATTTCCTCCTGTTTTGATTTTTGAATCTCTTGATAGGATTTAATCACAGGCGGTTCGGGTAATTTAAGATTATGAGATGATGGCAACGCCTGACCATTACGCTCTTTCAGCACCTCGTTCAAATCTTTTTGCTGACGGGTTGGGCGCACGAGCTGAAACAGTTTTTGTTCTTGCCGTTTTTCTATTTCATCACTAATCCTATTTAGTGCTTTGGTCAATAATTTAGTATCATTCGGAAAGTGAATAATGGTACGGGTAATCATGTATTTCATGTTTTCATCTAACATGGTTTCCCGTTGAAACTCATTGATTTTCTTTTCTTTATCGTTCAAGTCCGTGCTGTATCTTTTCACAAATAAATTCATGTCTTCAACCAAATCTTTTATAAAGCCTTCGTTTAGTTCCTGTGCTTTTCTTGCACCCAACGCTAAGGGATAGCGAAGCTCTAAATTCAATCGATTCGTTCCTACGGATTCTTGGTTCTCGGTATTTTCCTCCGTTTTTTTGGTTTGCTGATTAGTAGGAGATGAATACGTCAGGTAGGGCTTAATCTTCATTTCGGGGTTTTCGGACGGATGGTCTAAGGCCAAGTAATTCACCGCAAATCGTAGCCCCGCATTATCGCCATCCTGTGCAATCACTAATTGAGCTTGTGGATTTCGATTGAGGATTTCTTGCAAAAAGGCCACTTGTTTCCCGCCGGGCTGCCCACCTGTTGCTACGTAAAAACGTCGTTCATTGGCTTGCTCAGGGTTCAATTGTTTTAACGAAATCGCATCAATGGCTGATTCTGAAATGACAATTCGTTGAACAGGGACTTCATAAAACCCCGCTTTTGCTTGCTCAATGGGTAGAATAACTCGCTTTTCTTCGCCTAGTTCTCCATATATAAACACCACATTTTTAGCATCTTGGCGGTAAATTGTGCCAATAGTTCCTTGTGGAATTTTTTGCCCTTTTTCGTCTTTTAGTGCTTCCGTACGACGGTCCGATTTTGCTTCAAAAAAGCGATTTGAGTGCCAAAGTGCCTCTCCTCGCTCACCTTCGGGAAACGCTTTGTAAGCCAAATTACGAATATCCATTGATGCAATATTTCCATCACGGGCATACATAGGAAACGCCGTATTCACATGCCGAATCACACCGGTATCAAACGCCACATTTTTGATACGTCCCTCAAATTCTTTGGAAAAAAGCACTTCTTTTGTAATAGTCCGACCTTCCAAGTATTCAGTATCAGTTAGCGGGGCAATTTGATATTTGCTGTACAAATCCTGCTCTCGGAGGAGCGTATCTTTCAAAAAATAATTGGCAGGAACTTCAATCATCGGCTCAACCATACGCTTCCTTTCGGCGAATCCATCCTGCAACATGATTGAATCAATTGTCTGAAAAATATGGCGGTAATTTCCGTGTTCCATCCGTTCCATGAACTTAAAAATATCGCCTTTGAATTGCGGGTCGTTTAAGTCCACAAAAAACTTTGTTCCGTAATCCTTTACGGCTGCTACTGCCAATCGTTGCTTATCACCTTTGATTCCAGTTTCATACAGCCGCCAAGCATCGTTTGGGCGAGACTTCTTTTTATCTAACTGATAACCATAATGTTGTAGTACAATTTCTAAATCTAAATCTTGCTTTATTTGGCTCAAATCTCGGGTCATGCGTCCGCCTTTTCGTTGGGTTTGGGATGATATAGCTACTTTATCTCGCTCTGTAATTTCACTACCATCAGTTTTTTTTAGGATCAAATCATTTTTAGCAGCAAATCGCTCAATAGTTTCCAGATTCCAAACCTTATGAACCGACTTTGATTCTTGAACATTGTGATACAAGTCGTTCATATTTAACTGCTTGTACCCAACAGAACCATCTAATTTACCCGTTTGACTTGGCAAATACGCTCGGCCTTTTTCGCTTCGTTGATACACCTCTTTAAACTCAGCAGGATGAAAGCCACTGATTGCGGGATAAACAGCAACTCGTACTTCACCACTGCCCAGCGTTAAAGTACGTTTGGCTTCTGGATTGGCAACGACGCTCTGAGGCAATTGAGTAATGCTCCTTGCCCCGTACATATTTTTGATGGCCTTATTGCACCTTTCAACATTATCGGGTGTAGGTTCAATCCAGAGTTGAACATTTCCAATCGTGCGGCTATTATCAAGGCCATTTAAAGCAAAATCACCGAATGCGATGTAGCGCACTGATTCTTTGTTTAAATGTCGAAGGATGGCTAATTGCTCTCTCGAAGCTCGGTTTTTGACATCTTGCATGGTCTTTTCGGACTTAGAGGTTAGTCAGGAATTTCAAAACCACCGTCGGGTTCATTGACATCGAACAGTGAGTTTAACAAGTCTTTGGTATCGAAAAGGGTATCCAAATGAGCTGTATAGAGTAGATTTTGTTCGTCATTAGAGAGTGATTCCCATAGTTCAGGGTCGTTGATAGAAGCATTTATCACATATTTACTTGGGTCGAGCGGTTCTTCACCGTCAGCAATGTAAAGCGGCTGA
This sequence comes from Runella sp., assembly GCA_039810845.1. Taxonomy (GTDB): domain Bacteria; phylum Bacteroidota; class Bacteroidia; order Cytophagales; family Spirosomataceae; genus Runella. The sequence continues at coordinate 13,039 of JBDHXS010000024.1, forward strand.
ATAGCTACGTTGATTCGTTCGGCCCCGTACCTTTTTGTTAGGTCATTAAGAGATAACATCATCAATTGTTATGGATTAGCAGTTGAAAAATGGCTCAACTTATTTTTCAATCACAAAGTAAGTTAAGTCATTTTAATAAAACAAATTATTTATTTTTGCCTTTATGATTAAATATATATTGAAAATAATCTTATTTTTATTTCCAATAATAACCAACGCCCAAGCAGTGTTAGATAGTATTCTGCACTCAGAAAGGTCGTTAATGAGCGAATTACAACGATTATCTCATGCCGAGATTATTCGTCAATTTCCTTATTTTTTTGAATCAAATCCAGTCGTGGCTTTTACAATTCCCTGCCTACCACCTGTTGGTTTTTGGGAGGGAAACCGAATTTCTTCGGGATTCGGCTGGCGTAAACATCCATTGAAGGGCAAGTTTCAGCACCATAGCGGAATTGACATTGCAGGAAACTATCAATATGTCCGAACGACAGCAACAGGTTTAGTAGAGCAAGTGGGCTATGATAACGCCCTCGGTTTATTTGTTATTGTCAATCATGGCAACTCATATCAGACCATTTATGGTCATTTGGCTGATATTCAGGTGAAAAAAAATCAATTTTTAAACGTTGGAGAGAAGATTGGAATATTGGGAAGCACAGGTCATTCCACGGGGAAACACTTACATTATGCCATCAAGAAAAACAGTATTTATGTAAATCCTGCTGAATACCTGACCCTCGGAATTCGATTTTTGGAAGGTTATTTTCATAAACAATAATCTGCAATATATTACACTTTTCAATAAAAATACCCTAACAAATACTTGCAATATCATCAAAAAGGCATTATATTGCACATTCAAATCGAAATTTATGAACCTTGTTCAAGTAGGTGAAACCATCAAGCAACGGCGGCAACGGCTTGACATTAGGCAAAACGACTTAGCCGACTTGGCCGAGGTGGGACTTCGTACCCTGATTGCCATTGAAAACGGGACAGGTAATCCATCGTTTGAAACGCTTACCAAGATTGTTGATGTGCTGGGTTTAGAACTTAACCTGACTGTTAAATCATGAGAAAGGCTACCGTTTATCTTAATCAGGAAGCGGTAGGCGAACTGACTGAATCGTCTGACGGTTTCATTTTTCGGTATGATGACAATTATATTGCTCGCCCCAACGCCCGTGCGTTGAGTTTGACGATGCCTATTTCTCAGCAAAAATTCAAGTCGTCTTATTTGTTCCCTTTTTTCTATGGGCTGCTATCCGAAGGTTACAATCGTGCGGTGCAATGCCGATTGCTTAAAATTGATGAAAACGACGATTTTGGGCTTTTGCTGGCCATAGCCCACACCGATACAGTTGGGGCAGTGCGGGTGATAGAGCAAACTAAAAACCTGACTTTTGAAGCATGAAAACAATCGTTTGTCCTTCCACCCTGCAATCAGGCTTCGACACTTACAGCCCCAATACTCGAAAATCGCTTTTCGACGGGAGTCGGGTTTCACATATCTTAGCCTTTAAACACCAAGACATCAGAACCACAGCCTTTCAGGGTTTTGGTCAATCGTTTCGACAGCTTTCTATTTCGGGAGTACAAGAAAAATATGGGTTAGTTCTCGAAGGTAATATATTAAGGCTACCAGAACCAAATGAACAAACACACTACATTCTAAAACCCATTCCACCCGATTTACCCAACGCAAGTGAAATTCCTGCTAATGAACACTTGACCATGCAAATTGCCAAGCAAGTATATGGTATTCCAACGGCAGTCAATGGTTTGATTTTCTTTGCCGACGAAGAACCTGCTTTACTCATCAAACGATTTGATTTTCGTCCTGATGGTTCAAAATGGCGGCAGGAAGATTTTGCATCCTTATCAGGCAGAACTAAACAAACCGCAGGATTAGATTATAAATACGAAGGAAGCTACGAAGAAATATCTCAATTGATCAGACAACATTTGCCTGCTTATCGGGTAGAGACAGAGAAGTTTTTTCGGTTGGTCTTGTTCAATTATTTGTTCTCGAACGGGGATGCTCACCTCAAAAACTTCTCCATTCTCGAAACCCTCGACGGTGATTTTGTATTGAGCCCTGCTTACGACTTGATTTGTACCCGCTTACATCTCACTGATTCGGATATGGCATTAAAAGACGGTCTTTTTAATCATGATTACGAAACAGATAGCTTCACTGCCAATGCTTTTTACGCTTTCGATGATTTCCTGATTTTTGGCTCTCGTATTGGCATTGCCGAAAAACGAGTACGTCAGCAATTGATTCTTTTTCAGAAAGACTACGAGAAAATACGGGCCTTAACACAAAGTTCTTGGTTGAGTGATGGTGCCAAGGCCACGTACTTAGCTTGTTATGAATCTCGATTGCAACGATTAAATTACGCTTTCAAGATGAACAAGTAGGAAAATCAGAAAAACAAATCCTTCAATTCTTCACTCGTATATTTATCACTTTGCAGCAATTGATAATAAGAATACGCCTTATTGATGAGCGTATCGGTATATTGTAGCGAAATAAAATTAACTCCATTTTCGTACAAAAATGACTGATATTGCAACAAATTCTTGGCATTTCCACGGCCTGAGTACATATTTTTGAAGTTATGATACTCAATACCCACTATTTCGGCCAATTGTTTGAGGTTCATTTTTTTGATATTTTCGAGTGTAGTCGTGTCAGCCCGTTCAAAAATAGCGTCGGTCATGCGTCGGTTCTTATACACAAAAAACGAGTACGTAAATACCAACTTCCAGTAGTATTCACTTGCTTCGGGGTGTTCTTTCACAATTGTTAATTTGGCTTGCAATTCGGCTTGTTCTTCGGGCTTTTCCGAAGCTATTTGCAAGGTTTTCAGTACGTCTTCTCCTACCAAAATAGGGTTGTAGCTACCTTTCTCATCGGCAGCTAACTTAGGTCTTCCTCGTGGGTTCATTGGTTACAAATTTTCAAAGTGGTCCGCCGATGCGGTGGTTAGATTATTTAGTGGTGGTGGTAATGCTGTATTCTGCCATTTCATACTCAATTAGTAGTGAAATGTCTTGCTTCACACGGTGGTAATGTTCTTGTAAAAGCCGATTTCTGAAAGAAAGTTTCTCGGATTCAGTTAATTTTTGGTAATCAACATCATACTTTTTTTCAACCAAAACCGCCAAATCATTGATTTTAGGCAGTTTTTTTGTCTTTTTGAGTTGATCTTTCTCAACACTTACAAAGGCTTTGAATGTTTTTAAATCAAATTCCTCGCCAAAATTATCTACAAACTGCCCTACGAACTCGCCTTGCTTCAATGTCGAGATTTTTGAGGAAGGAATTACATCGGCCTGCTGCATCGAAACATTGATGGTTGTATCGTTTTTGGAGTAGGTAATTGATTCCTTTTCTTGATTTGTTCTACCAAAACGACGGGATAATTTTTCGGCGGTTTCAAAAACTACTGTTCCCGAAAACAAGTTGCCGATAATATTGATAATCACCTTGGCTTCCCGCTCTCCATAGTCACGCACCAGTTGCTCAAAATCCTGTACTCCTAACCATGTAGCTACTTTATTGCTTCGGGCAGTGGCAATGAGCATATCTATCCCCTTGATGAACATGGTAGGCAACTCGTCCCAAAAAAGAGCTGATTTTAGCTTCCCTTTTTTGTTAACGAGCTTCATCATTCGAGAAGTGTATAGCGAAAACGCCGTGCCATACACACTAACCCGTTCGGGGTTATTACCTGTGCAAAGTATTTTGGGGTCGTCTGGATTGTTAATGTCTAAACTAAAATCATTGCCTGTCATTACCCAATATAGCGTTGGCGATGAAAGCCGAGCCATGGGAATGCGTACTGATGAAATCTGTCCTTCCAACTGCTCCATTGCACCACCCGCTTTGGCATCAATAAACGGACGGACGTAAATCTCAACCTCGGGGTACTGCTCCATTATCTGAAACGTTTCGTCGTAACGGCGGTTGGTAAATTCGAGCGTGTGCGGAAAAGTGCAGATTTGGCCTAATCGCTTAAAATCCTCTAAAAGTTTAGGGCTTTGCTCGCCTTCATTCTTTTGTTTTTCCTGCTCGTACAATTCCCGATATTTCATGCTGACCGTACGCAAATACCAAATTACGGAGGTCAAAAAGTTAATCGCTGACTCGGGAAAAAACTCGCCTTGCTTCTGAGCCCAAGTACGGTTGAGGTTCAACATAATGGTTTGTGCCGACTCGTAAGCATCCATTACGTCTGTCATCAATTCAGGTAATAGCGGATTACATCGGTGGGAATATTCAATGTCATCAAAGTTGATAACGTAAAATTTGGGGATAATTGGCTCACCGTTCGCTTTTTTACCCCACGCAAATTTATTTTCCCGCAGGGTTTTCAGATACGCATTGTAGGCTTCTTCGGTTAAATCAGGAAACTTAAAATCATAAACGTAAGCTGTGTATCCCTTATAAATAGACTGCCATAAGGCAGGAATTAGAATTGCATACGATTTACCCGAACCTGGCACACCCAACACCATCGTCGACCGAAAAGGGTTTACGATATTGACCAAACCTTCTCGCCATTTGCCACGGTAGTGGTAGGTCGTCTTGAAGTGAATTGAAAATTCGTTAGATACAAACGCTTCATTTTGAGGAAACTCCTCATTTGATTCATTAAAAATATCATTTTCGGGTTGGGCAAAAAGTAATCGGGACAGGTGCTGTCCAGACTTGACCAAAAATAGCGTACCCACCAATGTAACGATGATATAGAGCGTATCAATCAAGATAGGAGAAAACGCTACTTTGAGGTAAAGCAGAAAAATTGAACCTATGAATAGGGCTGTTCCCATTGCGGCATCGGCCATAATTTTCTGCCTTTTTACATTGGGGTCAATCTTTCCTTTTGAGCCAAGTGAATACAGAAAAATCAGGAAGTAAGTCAGAATTTTGGAAAGGATTGGCGTGTTAAACAGCCCAAATTGACGGTGGAGCTTGGTCAAAAACGTATAAATGAAGCCTCTTATAGGTAGGCTTTCAGCTAAAATCTCATGGCAGAACCACAAAAAGTGAAACACTAACAACAGTATGGCAATAATCAGCAATAGCTCAACACCCTGAGCATATCCTTCTTTCTCTTTGCTCGTCAGCCCCGACATTTAAAATATTCTTTTAATTAGGGGCTTAAAATAATAAAAACATTTAATTATATAATGTTAAATTATATTTTTATGTTATTTGAGTAGATGAGCGGCTATATTTACGCTATTTGTTCTCAAATGCCCTTCTTAACTCTAAGGCTTTGGAATCCATTTCTTCGTCCTCCTTCATTCGTTCTTTAAGATGTTGATAGTACAGATACACTTTATAGTCGTTGGTGTGTTTGTAGTAAATCAACGCTCCAATCAATGAGCCAGCAACAATTCCCATGAAATTATCCACTGAGTCTTGTACCATGTAGTAGGTCAAAAATCCAATGATGAGCGTCAAGCCCCAAATCAAGATTAGGCGAATAAACTTCACCTGAATCAATGCCCAAAAGGTCACCGCAGCAACGAAGAATGTCAGCAAGCCATACGACCAATGCAAATCATATACTTTACAAACTTTATATCCCGCAAAAATGCCGATGGCAAGGGCTTCGTAGTCTAAAATCCCAATTGGGTAATCAATTTCTGAATAATGTTTTCCGTACTCCCATTTCATTCTTTACAGATTCTTAAAGTGATCAATCAAAATCTGCGCCACCATGTCCTTGATGTTGATGTCCTGCTCCACCGCTTTGAGCTTGATTTTTTTCATCAATGTAGCGGGGATTTTTACGTTAAACTGCGTGATTTCTTCCTCTGGCTCTTCTACGCTTTTCTTTTGAACCTGCTGTACAGGCTCTACTTTTTGCATGGGCAAAGTAGCGGGCTCTTCCACTAATTTTGTACTCAATTTGCCCAAGCGGTTTTTAAATTCCTCACTTACTGCCATATTAGTTCGTTTGTTTAAAGTTGTCCAACTATTTCTTCGGCTAACGCCATCATTTCTTCCCTTGCCTTTTCGTCCTCGATGTTTCCCACGCCATTAGCTACCACGGACCGAATGTAACTCACCCGTTCCATCACCTTTGTTTTGAGTGTTGGTATTGGGTAGCTGTCTAAAATATTTTTAATATCTGCATTTACACTTGTGCGGTGCTTTACCATGTTCAGCACAATGCCTGCTTTCATGGCTGGGTTTTGTTTTTGGGCCTCAGCAATCAGCGCAATAGTTGCTTTAATAGCCATAACGTCCAAGTAACTCACTTTGGTAGGTACTAACACAAAATCTGAAATCTCAAATAACGTTGAAAGTTGGTCTGTCAAGTAAGGCGGTGTATCAATAATCAAAATGTCCAACTCAGGCACATCTCCTGTGTTCAGCACTTCCTGCGGTACGAGTGTAATACCTTCAAGCAAGTCACCCAAGCCTACTACGCTACCTTGTAAGTCGGTATCAAGGATGCCTACTTTGAGTGTATCCTTAAATAGAAAAGAAAGGTTAAGTGCCAAAGTAGTCTTGCCTACTCCCCCCTTCTGATGTGCCACTGTTATTACTTTCATCGGTTTTTTATAGAGTCTTTTTCTGGGGCAAATCAACTCATAAATAGTAAAATATCAAAATAAAAATGTATCTGAATAGAAAAATATTAAAATATCTCAATGCAAATCTGTCACGTTTTAGTAGCATACAATTCATTGATTGATACATGAATAAAGATACATTATAGTTTTAAATAAATAATTTTTATTATTTTAATATGCTCAATAATAAATAAAATGATTTATTTTGCGTTTGAAAATTAGTCACAAACCAAAATAAACACGTATTGATGAAAAGGAAGGTTCACTACCTATGGGGGGGTGCATTGGCAATAGCGACTTTAACCCAATCCAACGCACAGAACGCAGGAATTCAACGAGGCGCACAGGTTATTGAGCAACAAGCCACCGCTTTGCAGTCTTATTTCCAGCCTGTAACCACCATTATCTATGTCATAGCCGCCATTGTGGGCTTAGTCGGAGGGTTCAGAATTTACAGTAAGTGGCAAAATGGTGATCAAGATACTCAAAAAGCCGCCGTGGGTTGGATGGGGGCCATTTTGTTCATTTTAGCCATTGCTGCTACCCTGCAAGCGGTCTTCTTTTAAGCCGATGAAACGACTCCAATATATCGTTTCTTCATTTTTGCTGACCGCACTAATGAATGAATATACATTTGCTCAATCAGTAGATTTGACGAAGAAAAGCGGGTTTTCGAGGGTAGGAATTGGTGAGCAGTTTACCGAACCCTTACACAATAACCTGTCTATGTTCGTCACCTTTACTTATTTAGTGTGCGGTCTGATGGGCTTGATAGGCGGGCTACGCATTTATAACCGTTGGCAATTGGGAGAAAGCGAGCATATTACGATTGAAATTTGGCGGTGGGTGGCAGCGATACTCGCTGTGCTTGCCATCACTACGGGTCTGAGTGCCTACGTTTCAGAGATGGAAGTAGGTTCTCGGCGAGTTACTCAACAAGATTTTGGCATTAACCCTTAACGATGGATTCATTCTACGCCATAGCTCGAAATACATGCCTATCTCTGGCAGCAGCCGCTGCGGTGATTGCAGGATTACGGCTCTTTCAAAAGTGGAACCGAGGCGAAGAAGTAGAAGGGATGATTTTTATTTGGTTGATAGGGATTTTGTTTGCGGGTGGAATCGTAGCCATGGTGGATAATTTTATTGTGGGTGGGGCTTATGTCTTCTTCACGGGAATTTCAGGAACGGCAGAAGGTCTTTCCATTGAACTCTACCAAGCCTCATTACTACTCGGTATCGTTATTACTATTGTAGGAGTCATCAAAATCTACCGAAAATTTCAAAATGGTGAAGAAGACATTTACGAGTATATGCTCAAATGGTTCGGGTCATTGTTGTTTTTGTTCAGTATGGGTTATTTAATCAGTGCGATTCTATGAAGTCTTTTCCAGTTTTTAGAGGCGTGGACAATGAAATTGAGTTTCGAGGACTACGAGGCAAACATTTCTACTACGCCGCCGTCGGAATCATCGCCAGTATTTTCCTGACGCTGTTTTTGTACATCATCGGTTTGAATACTCTAATTGCAATTTCGGTATTGCTAATTAGTGCAGGCAGTACGCTTTTTTATACATACGATGCCAATAAACGGCACGGGCGCTGGGGTGAAATCAAATTGGCTGTCAAAAATCATAAGCCCTTTTTTGTTTACCAAAATCGTTCTTTTGCCCGATTGATTGAAATACGAACTTTATCTAAACGCAAGTGAAAAGTATCAACCCAAACAAGGCAAAAAACCTTGAAACGCTCTTCCCTATTTTGGCTGTGGATGCCGAAACGGACATAATCGTTTCTAAAAATGCAGATTTGACAGTAGCTTTTGAAATGAAAGTCCCTGAAATCTTTGCTATTTCGGATGGCGAATACGATACGCTACACGACGTGTTGGTTCGAGCAATCAAGATTCTGCCCATTGGCTACATGATTCATAAACAGGATATGTTTATTGAGGACGAATACAACCCCAATTTTGAGAGTGCCTATCTCCAATCTAACAATTATGTGGCGTGGGAAAACGAACGACACTTTGCAGAGCGACCCTACTTGCGTCATCGTTGCTATTTATACATTACTCGTCCTGCTTCTTCGCCTTTGAAACGAACCAGTCAGCAATCCTCACTACTCAAACGGTACTTGGTACCCAAGGAAATCCAAGACCCGAAAACTTGGATTGAGTTTACCGACATTGTGAATCAATTTGAGGCAACCTTCAACGATTCCGGAAAGGTAAAGCTGAACAAGCTAAGCAAAGACGAAATTCTTGGTACAAAAACTGAAACGGGGCTTTTTCAAAAATACTTTTCGCTTTCGTTCGATGACGAAGCGTTGTATGACCTCGAAACAAAAGACGGTTTGAAAGTAGCAGGTAACACGACTTATACCTACGCCATTACCGAACTCAACGATTTCCCGAATGATTTACAAAATTCGGCTCGGCTCGAACAGTTCTCAACTGATAGCAGTCATTTTCCCATTTCAACAGGTTCGACGCTGGGAATGATGTTATCTTGCAATCACGTATACAACCAAACGTTAGTGATTTGCGATGGTGATACGATGGTAAACGAAATGGTCGGAGAAGTACGACGGCACTATTCTTTTTCGGCATGGTCAAAGGAAAACGAAGTGAGTATTTCAGCTAAAGATGCCTTTATGGCAGAAGTGAAAGCCAACAACCGCAAGGTCGTAAAAGCACACTTCAATGTGATGGTTTTTCACCGAGATTTCGAAATCGCCGATCATTATCGTTCATTGACTGCGTCGGCAATTTCTAAGTTAGGCTTCAAGCCAAAGTTGACTACTTGGGACGCTGAAACGTTGTTCTGGGCTTGTATCCCTGGAAATATTTCTGAAATCGGAACGGATAACTTGGCTACCTGTTTTTTGGAAGAAGCTACGAGCATTTGGAACTTAGAAACCAACTACCAAGACAGTTTTTTCAACAAAAACGGAATTCTACTGACCGACCGCTTTGGTCGTCCGTGTATGGTTGACCCATTCTTTGCACCGTTGGAAAAAGGCTTGATTTCCAATCGAAACTTTATGGTCATTG
>JBDHXS010000025.1:0-22204 GCA_039810845.1 Runella sp.
ACAGTTATTTAAGTGCTTTTTTCAATCAGAGTTCGTTCGTATTTTTGAATCGTAAACAAACACTTAAACGCTTATCACAATGAAAACAGCATCAAAAAATGCCAGTAAAAACCTATTGTCGCACACTTCATCTTGGGACAAAATTTGCTTTCCAGTTGAAACCGTAGCCTTAGAGGGACTTTTGCCCGAAAACTATCATGTTGTAGCGACTGACCGCCAACGAGCGATTGTAGGCCAAAAAACAGACGGTAGTAACCAAGTTTTCGCTATCCAGAGCAAAAGCTACTCTTTGATTCCTAATTCTCTGATTAAGTCCGTTGCCGACGAGTGTTTAGGCGTTGACTATGAACTTAGCGTTCGGTACAGCTCACAAGGTGAGTTTTCGATTGGGATTGTACTGCCCGATTCGCTGGTAATCGGCAAAACTGGTAACGACACAATTCGCAAGCAATTGACCTTTACAAACTCCTACAACGGGAAAACGCCTTTTACCATTCAGGGACATGAGATGAGAGGTATAAAAAGTGCCGTTATGAGGGTTTCATATTACCGCCAAATTTGCTCAAACGGAATGATGGGTTGGGCCGATGAGTTTATTTCATTGGATGAATACCTCCAATGGCTCACAAATGGAATGCCAGCAAATGCTAAGGTAAAGGGTTTGGAAGAACGGTTTGAGCAGAAAGATGAAGAACAATTCCTTCGGATTTTCTCGCATAAAGGCATCAACTTGGATAAGTTCCAACAGTTTTTAGTAGGCTTGGTCGGCGACTTTTCCCAAATCAAAAAAGAAAGTAGCACTTCACAGGTGTACAACTTAATGACGGATTTGCAAGTAGCAGACTTGGAAGAAGCAACAGAAATTGTTCGGAAGGTTGGAATCCCTAAGAAATTAATTACATCAGCCTTGGAACGAATGGAATTAGAACAAGGAATGTTGGAAAGTTCCGCCAACGTTTGGCTGCTCTACAATGCAGTCAATCACTCACTTTTTAATCAAGCTACTTCCATGAGCGTGCAAGACCGATTTTACGCTGATGAAAGGGTGTTTCATGGTTTGCTAACAGCGTATCTTAACTAATCAGATATTTTAATATTTACCTATCTTAATATGAAAATAATTTAGATTTTTTTGATTCTCTAACACTTCAAAACGGTAGCTTGTAAAATCAAGCTACTAAAATCGGGAATCAGGGGGTAATTGAAAATGTAAATCAATAGGCGATTAAAAGTTGATACTAACTTTCTGATAATGAGACAGATATTTTAGTATTTAAGTATCTTTATATCAAGATAATAAACCAAAATCCAATGAGAAAGACAAAACGTGTACCTACCCTTTTGAAAAGGGAATTTCAATTAGAATTGATTCACTTCGGCAAAAGTAAACTGGAAGAATTTGCCACTGCGATTGCTGAAAAGGTTGAAAGTGGTGAGGTTAATCCTGTACTTGCTGAGTCATGGCTCTACCGAATTGAATACATTGCCAAGCAAGCCCGTGAAAAAATTGCTCAAACTTTACAAGACGAATTAGATCGCTATCCCGAAAAAATTCCTGCTGCTTATGGGTTGGCTTTTACTCGAAAAGCTACTTCGACCCGCTACGATTACTCGGCAACGCCTGATTACAAACGCTTGAAGGATGACGTGGCGTTGATTGAACAATACGCTCAGAAAGCCGAGAAATCAAAAACGCCTGTACAACTCTATGACGAAGACGGGACTTTTAGATTTACCATTCATCCAGCCAATAAGATTCAAAAATTCGGGTATAGTCGTGAAATCGTTGATTAAAGCATCTTCTCAAAACTCTCAAACAGCCCGATACCGTCGGGCTGTTATTTGCCATACAATTGATATAATTCTCAGAAAAGGACTCATTGGGAAAGTGATTCCCAATCAAAAACAAATCCGACTTGCGAACCAGACGGCCACACCCGATTTTGAATTTGTACCAGACATCAACCCTGATTTATCCTTTTTGGTTTTTGAATCTGAGATCGAGTTTTTGTAATTTCCTATTTAGATATTTTTATATTTTAATACCAAAATACTGGGTTACTACTCGGTAACATATAATGGTATGAGTTCACCAACTTCATACGTTGTCAAGTAACCAAGGGGAATCCTTCAAAATAAGTTCAGCTTCGCTTTGAACACATTTTGAAGGTAAAACGCACCAAAGACATTCAAGCCAGACATGCAAATAGCCTTTACTCAGCTCAATTGTCTGGCTTGAAAATCTTTGACCTAAGCGCAATCAGGGGGGAAAATCACACCAAAGCCCTTCAAATCAGACATACACGAAGCCCCTACGCAAATCAATTGCCTGATTTGAAAACCTTTGACCCAGGCATAAGCAAGGGGAATCCTTCAAAATAAGTTCAGCTTCGCTTTGAACACATTTTGAAGGCAAAACGCACCAAAGACATTCAAGCCAGACACACACAGCCCCTACTCAACGCAGTTGTCTGGCTTGAAAATCTTTGACCTAAGCGCAATCAGGGGGAAATCTATAATCGCCTAATCGAATGGTAGTTAGAAGTTTTGTAACTAATTGATTATCAGACTTAAATATTTTTCTTATGCTTTAAAAACCGTATTTTTGATAAGTAATCAAAGACAAGTTATTCTTTCACTTTAATCATTTTTACCATGTCAGCAACCGCAATTTCTCCCGAAACTACCACAGTTTCAACGGCTTTAACTGTAAACGGAACTCAAAGACCCCTTCAAGAATTGTTCCCTAACTTATTTGAAACATTAGTTGATGAAGACACAGGCGAGGAAACCCTCGAACCAAAAATCGTTTACATTGAAGGAAGACCCAAGATATATCGTTTTGACGGAAAAACGGGGCGTTTCAATCTGGACGGGAAAGAAGATTTAGGCACTGATTTTACTTTTCAGCCTTTTGCATGGCGACTTTTCAACGGTGGGTTATTCGACCGTAAAGAAAGCACACAGTGGGTTGAGTTCTTCTTTTTGGACGCTGATTTGTGTGTAAGCACGATCATGTTCAACAACACGAGTGCCATTAATTTCAAAGAAGCCCGTGAAAAAATCGTCTATCAACGTAAGAAATTTGAAGACTTGAAATTTGTTCTCAAAGCCGAAAAGAAGGATTATGAGATAACCCTACCCGACGGAAAAACCCAAAAGGGCAATTACTTTGCCGCTACTTTTCAATTTCAGGAAGGTGATTTCGCATTTCGGAAGTTGGGGAGAGACGTGGCACGAGCATACAATGTATATGGGGCTGTTACCCTGCAAAATACCGTGACTACCTTCCTATCTGATTGGTTTCCCAAACACCTTATCTATGGCCTACCATTAATTGAGCCGCCCAAAGAGGAAGCTGCAAACGAACCCTTAATAGTTGAACCAATACCTGTGGAAGAGGTACAAATCGTTTCAAAATCCAGCTCTAAGAAATCGTCAAGAAAGTAAACCAACACGAAGGCAAGGCTTTACCGCTTTGCACTTCGTTGGTTGGGAATCAAGGGGTAGAATCCAATTTAAAGCGAATGGTAGTTATAAGTCTAAGGTAAATGGTTGACTATCAAGTTAAATATAAAAATATCTAAATATCAAAGTATCTTTATAGTAAGCTAATCACTCAAAATGGGGCAGTGATTAGCACTTTGTTTCATCTTTAATCAATCATAAAATGAAAAGTTTACTACTCAAAATTTCACTTATTTCTCTGGTCTTCTCTTTTCCGATTCTGGCCCAAACAGATTCAACTAAACGCTTTACTATATCAAATGTAGAGGCCATCGTGGGTTTGGGACTTCACCCTACTGGCAATATGTACGGCTTTCGATTAGGATTGAAAGATAATCTAAACCCTAATCGAGATATACGAGTATGGTTCAACTCAGCCAAGTTGATTGGCGACAATACGACCCGTCAAATATTAGCTGGTGTAGGGATAAGGAAAAAAGCCCTTGAATTGCAAAGTGGCGTGGCTGGTTTTTTGGGTTTGTCCGTTTTTGGTGGGCATGAGAAAAAATTGAGCGAATACCAGGTATTAGGCTTTGTAGTCGAAGGGAAGCAATCCCGTTTTGTTGCTGGCATCGAAGGAAATGTAGAAGCCGAAAAAGGGCCAATTGTGGTTGGTTTTCGTTACCGAGTTAGTCCAGTATCACTGGCTGAGAAAAGTTATGCGCTTGTTTCGTTGGGGTATCGTTTCGATGCTCGGTTATTTCAATTGAAAAAATAAGCCAAATCGAAGCCCCAAGCGATTTGGTTGAGCCTCTGAAAACGAGGCTCTTTGCAGCGGGAATCAGGGGGTAAACGCTAATAACCGAATAATAAAATATCTAAATAGAAAACTACTCAACTATTTTATCCTCCTCTTCCATGGCCTCCAATAGTTGCTCAAATTCAAATAACTCAGCTTTTCGTTCTTTACGCTTGGCTATAATTTCTTTCAAGTTTTGTTGAGCTTGGCTTACCGAGGCTTGAATCTCCTCATTAGAAAATAGCGCAAAATGCTGTTCTGAATCATCACTTCCGAACTCAGAGTGTTCTTCAATAGGCAAAGGTGCTGTTTTTAATTGATTGCCTATTAAGCTATTTTGATAGGAAACTATTTTAGTATCTAAGTCATCTAACCGTGAGCTAATGATTAAGTCTCCCGTATTTTTGAAGGAACCGCCTTGTTTGGGCTGAAAGAATGTGAAGGTTTCAGGAACGGGTCTTTTTTTCTTAGTCCGTTTTGAAACTTTGAAAAAGCCCAAGAGCAGAGCCGCCCAGATTACGATAACTAATATGGCACCGACTAAGTATAAACTCAACGAGATTTGTGACATCATTGGGTTTTAGCTTGAAAATAACCTGCCATTTCTGCGAAAAAATCATCAGATCCGCTTTTTTCTACAGCTTTGGCATGAAGGAATTCAACATATTTCTGCATTGAAATCTCCACACCGTGCCGCAGTGCCAACGAGTATTTGAGCTGTAACCACTCTGAACGAAATTGCTCATCTAATTTTAGTCCGATGTGAAATACCTTTTCGGTTTTTACCTTTACTGCAAGCTGAGGTTTGGGTTTTATACTCGTTTGGTAAGTAGAGACTCGCCGATTGAGGGTTTCGTCGTCAAAGTCCATTTCTGAGATGGCAGAAGGGGTTTGGCTTTCTGTCTTCTTTTGTTTGGACAATCCTGTTTTGAGAGTTTCGGGTAGCTGTGGCATGGATATTTAACTATTTTGATAATTAGATAGCTTAATAACTTCTTCCGTAAACCGTGCAATGCCATTGAGGTACTGACCACCTTTGAATAGAATAGGAGACGAAATGGTCGTCCACATCTTGGCACGGTCGAAGCCAGAATCGGCATCATTCAGTCGAGTTTCGAGAAAGTCAAATGAAATGCCCTTGGCAGCAAACTTGGTTTTCAATTGCGATTCAATGAGTTCGGCTTTTTTCTGAAACGTGAACTTGTATTTATTCCAAAAGCAATAAAATTGGGTCGAGTCAGAAAGATGTCCTTGCTTCACATGGTCGGCTAATGTGAGACAATATTCCAGAGAGGCCATCACGTCAATGTTTTGCGTGGTAAAGGGAACGAGAACCAAATCTGCAAAACGAAGTGTACGAACAATGCTTTCATCAAACCGCCCCCCCAAATCAAAGAAAACATAGTCGTAAGAATTACTGATTTTCTCAATGTCCAATTCGTCTAATTCCGATTGTTCAACGGTGTAAATCGGATAAAAATCAGTAATAAGGCGTTGCTGATTATGGAGATACCGTTCATAAATAGCTTGGTCAGCCACTGAAAGCTGAGAGGCAAAAAGAGCTTTTTTGACCTCATCAAAATCTTGACATTTTTGGCTGATATTTTGATAAATGGTTTGTTCCCGATGGCGTAAGCTGTCAATTGAAAACTGTGGGGCATCAGCATCAATCACCAAGACCCGTTTACTCAATTCGTAAGTTAAGTAAGACGCTAAAATGGTTGTAATGGTAGATTTTCCCGTTCCTCCTTTGGAAGTGTGTACACAGATGATTTGAGCCGACATAAATTTAGTAAATTATATTAAAGTTGCTAAAATAAATAAAATAGTTTATTTAATATTGTTTTTGAATTGGGATAACTCGAAAATGGGTTCGATAAAGAGGAAAGAACTTAGAAACGAAGGGAAAACTTTAAAGGTTAAAATCAGAATAAGCAAGTTATGTTTTTGGCAGACAAAAAAAGGGTAGAAGGAGCAGATGAAGGGTTTAAATCTAAACTCAAAAAATCGAAAATTCCAGTAAATGGCCGCCCTAAAAAAGACGAAACCAAAGTAAGGAATAAACGACTTACGGTACGATTTACAGAGGCAGAATGGGACTTGTTGAGTAAACGAAGTAAAGCAAGTAACCTGAGTAGGGCTGACTTTTTGAGGCAATGCAGTATGCAAAGTAAGCCCTACTTACCTGTGCAGAAATCATTGCCAACGGATGTACTTGCTTTACTTAAAAACCTTGAAAAGTTATCAGGAACGATGTTGCAATTGAGTCACAAAATCAGCCATGAAAAGGCCATTTCGGCTGAGATAAAACAGACGGCTTTGCAGGTATCTAATATCGTTCAGCGTACTTATGACTATATAGAAGAAACCTTATGATTGGAAAAGTAGCCTCTATCGGAACAAGCTTCTTGGGAACGTTGGAATACTGTTATTACGCCACCCGTTCTAACCGAAGCCTTGACCGCTCACAAGTAAGGGGTGAGTTGGTCTATTTTCAGCACGTACCTGTTTCGACTATTAATGATTCAAGACAGATAAAAGGGACTAAGGAAGCACTTCTGAATCTTGAAAAAATGGCAGAACGAATGCAGCGTACCGCTAACTTGAATCATCGTATTGAGAAACCCGTTTGGCATCAGGCTTTTTCGTTTCCCGTTGGGGAAAAAATCAATACCGAAACGATGGCCGAGATTTGTCAGTTGTTTGCACAGCGTTTTGACATGGAAAACAACCAACTCGTTGCTTTTCGCCATGCTGATAAAGACCACGATCATTTTCACATCATTGCCAACAGAATTAGTTTAGACGGGAAAAATACAGCAAAAACTCGCTTCAATTTTTTAGAAATGGGTCGTTTTTGTAGGAACGTAGAGCAACTGTATGAGCTTACGCCAACCACTCAAATGAAGCGAGTGGTTTGGAAGGAGCAGCAAAAGACAGAGGATGAAACACAGGTAATAACAAAAAGGCAGATTCGAGTAGGTTAAGGTTTCACTCGATGCTGTTAACGAAAGATTCAAGTAATTCTAAAATCCTCATACTGCGATGTGCAGCAAACCGAGGCTCAATATGAGCATAGATACCTTCTTTAATGTCCGGATGTTTTAGAAGATTTGTGAATTCTACTTTCAGATACTGACCCAAATCGTCAGAGATACTGGATAAATCATTACTTATTGTGGGGCAATTATCAAGCACAAAAACAATATCCTCAAAATCAGTACTGGTACGAAAATCGCTTCCACCTCGCATCTTGTGTGCTTCTAATTTTGTAGCGATGAAGTACAACGAACTAAAAATTTTCACAAAGAAGCCTTCAAAAAGCTCATGTTCAATGGCATTTTTGAAACCATCGGCATACCATCGGTTACTAAAACCAAGCACCTCAGTGGTGGTTGGCATCACATCAACAATAATTCCTTGGACTTTGTACCGACAGATTACACCTGATTCTATATCATTTTGGAAGCCGATTGAACGAAGCCGTTCATCCAAATCTCCGTAATTTTTGTAAGAAGCGAGTTCAATAATCACGTCAACGTCATTTGTTGGCCTGATTTCTACTGATTTTTGAATGTCTGCATACAGTGCAACAGTAGCTCCACCGACAAAGACCACATTTTCATTGAGTTCCTGTAAAGCCGTGGCGACAGCTTTAATTCGCAGTATGTTGATATGCTGGGCGTACGGATGCATCGAAAATGGTTTTAAGTGCTTGATTTGCTAATTTAATTTCACGAGGTCTTCCAATTCTCAATACATCAATGGCCGCTAATATTTCATATAAAATAAGGTCATTTTTAACCGCATTAGCTACTGAAACATACAAAGGTTCAATTACTTGACCTCGAATACTTCCGTCAGGGTTGGGCCAAACAAACGCTTCATTGGAGATAAGCTGGGCTTGGAAAAACGGGGCAGAGTGTGCCGTCGGCGTGCCTATTGATAAGGGGCCAGGTACGGCAGGAAATACATATTTTACGCCATACTGCAAAAAATCTAACAGGTTATTCCTAAAAATCTTCCGTTTTTCATTGTCAATCAAACCCGCAATCATGGAGCGGTTGAGTGATTCACTGATTTCGGACAAACTAATCCCTAAATCATTCGATAAATTTCGAGTTTTCCACTCGTCATGCCCGTAAGCAATAATTTTTGATAGAACCACTATATCAAGCGGTCGCATCCCATTGTGCTTTTTCATGTTCGTTGTTCGCAAATTGCGATATGCGAACAAAAATAAGTATTATTGTCGTAACTCAGTCATTTTCAAATCAAAAATGTTAATCTATTGGATAAAAAAATTACCTATTGAGTCCTCATTTTTGACAAAATAGTTTACTATCTGTATATTTAGATATTTTAATATCTAAATATTTCCAATGGAAACAACAACTTTACCAATTGAACAATCCCCTAAACGACGAGCCGAAACATTAGGATTTCGATTGATTCGAGTACAACAGCAATCGGCAGATGTGTATCAGATTTTCGACGCAGCAGGGTATTTGTGGCAAATTAGGCTTTGTGATGAATACGACGAATTACCAAGCTGGCAACGTAGGAGCGAAGCGGAGAAAGATGCTTTATTCACTTTGGCTATGGATGAATACTACGGCTCACCTTATTGGGAAGAGGGTGGGGGCTTAGGAATTATGCCTTGTTTAGAATAGGATTGAAAATATTCTGCACCCATTCGGGTATAAAGTAAATAATGTTTTCTATATTCGTACCCGAACAGGTATAAAATAACTAAACATTAGTAAAATAACCCCGAACAGGTATAAATGAAAAGCCCTATTGCTCAATTTGTAAAGGACAAGCGCAAGTCTTTAAAACTTACCCAAGTGGATTTAGCCGAAAAATCGGGCGTAGGGCTTCGCTTTGTTCGAGAACTCGAACAAGGAAAACAAACTTTGCGCCTTGATAAAATAAACCAAGTCTTGGATTTATTTGGGTGCGAAGTAGGCCCTGTCAGAAAGGAGGTAAGCCATGAATAGGAGTGGAGAGGTTTATTATCAAGACCAATTAGCGGGTATCATTAGCGAAGAAGAAGATGGGTATGTATTTACGTATGAAGCAGCCTATTTGAAAAATGATTACCTACCCGTAAGCTTAACTTTACCGCTGAGGGAAACCTCCTATAAAAGCAAGATGCTGTTCCCATTTTTTGACGGATTGATTCCAGAAGGTTGGTTATTGGACATCGCCATTCAAAATTGGAAGCTCAACCCACGAGATCGAATGGGGCTATTACTCACGGTTTGTCAAGATTGCCTTGGGGCAGTAAGTGTGAAGAAAATCGAAAATAGTGAGCCATGAACCAACGCTGCCTTTATTGTTACCAGCCTTTGAGTGAGCAGGAGCAAGACTTCCATACCAAGTGCTGTAAAAAGTTTTTTGGAACAACCATACCGCCAACCCTCAATTTGGGTGCTGATGATTTGCGAGAAATGGCTCGACGGCTTATCATTCGTAGCGTAGCCGTAACAGGTGTGCAGCCCAAACTCTCGTTAGATTTAGAAAAAGTGGATGCCCAAACAAGTCGCCTTACAGTAGTAGGGTTGTGGGGAAATTATATCCTCAAACCACCAACCGGCCACTTTGAATCACTACCCGAAAATGAAGATTTGACCATGAAGTTGGCGACTTTATGTGGCATCAAAACGGCAGAACATACATTAATTCGATTGCAATCGGGTAATTTGGCTTACCTGACCAAACGCTTTGACCGACAAAAGGACAAAAAAATCCACATGGAAGATTTATGCCAATTGACCGAAACCCTCACTGAACATAAATACCGAGGCTCTCTTGAAAAAGTGGGTAAAACGATTCGTACCTATACAACCAACAAAGGGTTGGAAGCGTTGGCTCTATTTGAGTTGGTGGTTTTTTGTTTTATCACGGGTAATGCCGACATGCACCTGAAAAATTTCTCGTTGATTCGGTTTGACAACGGAGAAGTGGCTCTATCTCCTGCCTATGATTGGGTTTCTACTAAATTGGCTATGCCTGAAGACCTGGAAGAGTCAGCTTTAACGATAAATGGCAAGAAAAACCGACTCAAACGAGCCGATTTTGACGAATTAGCCACAAAGCTGGGTATTCCTGCCAAATCTTGCGAACGGGTTTATGCTAAGTTTGTCAAGAAACAAACGGCCCTGTTAGGGCTGATTGAACAGAGTTTTTTGTCGGATGAGATGAAGGAGGAGTATATAGCGTTGTTGGTGGGCAACATTGAAAAATTAAAATAGTTGAGTATTTAGATAGGAAGATATTTTAGTATTTTGCTTAAAAAGCAACACCAAATAATTCGATAAATTATATATTGCAACTTTAACACCATAATATAAAATGACCACCAAACCCATCCAAAGAATTCTTTTCGGAAGCCCAGGAACTGGCAAAAGCCATAGAATTACAGACGAGATAATACCTAAAAGGCTTGATATCCAAAGTTTGACCAACGTTTTCAAGACTGTTTTTCACCCTGAATATACTTATGGTGACTTCATGGGTAAACTATTGCCCATTTCTAAAAAGAAAAAAATGGAGCATAAAGTTGAATATAACTATTACGCTGGACATTTTCTCAAAGCTCTTGCTCGTGCTTACAGGAATATTATAGACACATATATAGATGAAAATGGAAACATTTCTGACAGCCCTTCGAGACAGGCGGATAATGTTGTATTAGTTATCGATGAAATAAATCGAGGGAATTCAGCAGCAATTTTTGGTACAGTATTTCAATTGCTCGACAGAGAAAAAGATGGTTGGTCGTCTTACGGCATAACTATTTCAGATTTAGAATACGAAAAGCTCTTGGCTGAAATTGGTTTTGAGAATAAGTCCAGCTACAACGACTATGATGAACAATTGAATAATAATTTTAAGTACAATCAGCACACAGGCCTGTCAGAAACTAAAAAGGATAAGTTGTTAGAAAACCTTTTTAAGAATCTAAATGAAAGAGAAAAAAATCAGGTAACAAAAGTAGTATTCAAAGAGAAATGGATCTTTATTCCCCCGAATCTATCGCTACTAGCCACCATGAACACCTCCGATAATTCCATTTACTTCATGGATAATGCTTTTAAACGAAGATGGGACTGGGAGTTTGTGGATGTGGACGATGACGACCAACGGGAATCCGTAGCACACCGAAATGTGATGTTGTATGGAACAAAAAAATGTACTTGGGTAGATCTTGTTGGTAAATTGAACGACTACATACGTAGCAAACACAAAGACATACGCAAGATTGAGGATAAGCAAATCGGTTATCGTTTTATCAATGAAGAGGTTATCACCGAAGAACATTTGAAAAACAAGTTGATGTTTTTCTTGTGGGATAGCGTTTTCGGCAATAATAAAAAGCCTTTGGCTGATTTATTGGGCGTAACTGAGAGTGAAATAGTCACTTTTGGACAGTTTACTCGCAGAGAACAGGTTGAAAACTTTGTTGATAAAATTCTGAATCGTTAGATGTTTGACCTCTCAAAAATAGATTTTATCAGAACCGACGAAGAGCACGGACGTAGGCACTATTCGTTTGTAGGGATTCAACGTAGCCAATCCAGCCCTGACCGTTTAGAGTTTTGGCTTCCGCTTGGTTTCGACGATTTTAACCCCAATAATGATTATGAAACTACTAAATCATTCTTTTTTAGGATGTATCGTACGTTCAAAGTTTACCTATCTCGAAAGGTAGAAGGCTTGAACGATGAAGAACGAAAAACCGACCGTGACGGAATTTATGAGTTTGAAAATGGTTTTAGTTTCGTCAATCAAAATCAAGAACAGACCGTATTTTACGGAAAACTCAATGCCCTTGATAAAATTTTGGAAGGCTATGACGAACTCAAAATATCATCTTTGGAGAAAAAGCAAGTTCGTACCACCGACATAGATTACTCAAAGATTCACCGTTATCTGCACCAAGCCACCTATTTAGAAAATGACGTCATTTATTTAGACGAAATGACTATCGCAAAAAGTGTCTTGGTACAAAGCAGCCCGCCTATTCTTCAATTTTTTAGTTTTATTTACACTGAAATCAAGAAAGAGTTGGGTGAATTAGACACCGTCCCTGACAAAGCATTTGAGTTATCTGAGACTTTCAAAGAGCATCATTTACAACCAGATAGTAGCCTTTTTGATGAGATTACATTTGCTGAAACCTTGCAGGTATTAAGAATACAATTAGAAGACATCGAAAGCGAAACAGTTTATAAAGACGAAGATTTTTGGCATTTCTATGATGCCATAGAATCGTTTTTGTATGGAGAGAAAACAAACGATACCGAAGGAATTTTTTGGGGTATCAGCAACTTCTATGATGTTTGGGAGGATATGTGCCAAACGTATATGTTGCAAAGCTATTTGAAGCCACAAATTTTATTTGCTGATATTAACGGTAAATTATGGCTACGTGACGGCATCAGAAACAGCCCCTTTGTATTGAAAATCAACGATATTAGCCGCAACCCTCCAAGAGAGTTAAGACCTGATTTAGTTTACTTGGAATTAGTTGATTTTAGAGGTGAAGTTCTATTAGAAAAACTTTACACAAAACAATCTCTTACTAACGCACAGGGACGTGAATGGGGATATAAAGTACTATTCAATCAGTTACCCAAAAGGGTTTTTGACAGGTGTAAACAAATTTTAGACGATCATTTACAAAAAGGGCCAATATATGGTATAAATTATGAGTCTCTGAATAGAGGATTATTGCAATATGTCTATAATGAGCTGAACTATGCTGATGCAATTGAAACAGATTTAGCAAAAATTGGCCTTAAAATCATTGATTACAAGTATATGAAAGAAGCTGACTACCACAACTATCATGAATTTGCAGTTGATGAAAGAGGAGAGAACAAGATTAAAGCCGATATTCAGAAGCAGTTGATATATGAGTGGACAATTCAACAAAACATAGAAAATTCTCAAACAGAAAGCGAATTTTGGATTCCATATTACTCTGAAAATCCGAACTTTGAAGCATTTAAAAAAGTGTTAGATACTCCAAGCGACGACTTCAATAAATCACAGATTAAGGTTTGTAAAATTAACTTCAACATTTTACAGCAACACTACGTCAGCCTTTATGCCGTATGATAAAATACAACGCTTCTCATAATGTCATCAGCCCATTTAATCCTATGTTGGCGCTTCATCCAAAAATGCGTAGGGAGGTAAATGAGCGTTTCATTCAGCCTATTTTAGAAACATTTTTCAAAGACAAAAAAGGGGCAAAGGGTGAGTGTGGCATTGCAAACTTCGAGGCTCTGGATGTTGATAGACTCAAAACAGAAATAGAGTTTCAGCAGGAAGAGAACTATGTGCAAAATTATATCTATGCGGAGTTAATCAAAGATATACAGAAAGACAACAACGGAAAAGTTATTTTCAAAACAAGATATTCGATTTCGTTTGATTGGGATTTGACGTATTACAGAATGGATGGCTTTAAAAACAGTCCTAAAAACTATCCATACAAACAGATTTTCGGAGATATAAAAAAAGAGGAAAAGCAAATCAGATACGGTGCTTTACGCCTTGGTGATACCCCAATTCTTTACATCATCTTCATTGATTTTCAAGAGGTTTTGAAGTTTATTAAGAAGGGAATAGAGGTAAACTTTGACAATGAGACCGAATCTGTAAAAGTCGTAGAAGAACCAGAAATAAAAAAAGAGCGGCTTTTTGATACTGTCATTCAGCAGACTCAAAGAAAATTACGTGAAACCACTGATAGTGCAGCCAAAGAAAGATTACGACAAGAACTGAATAGACTTAATTACTTGCGAGATGAACCACTACAAGGCACAGCAGGTAAACTTCGGGTCAATCTGGCTTGGAACACCACTGATGACTTAGACTTACACGTAGAAACACCAAATGGGACTATTTCTTACAATAAAAAGATAGTTGAATATCAGGGCGTTATTGGTGAATTAGATATAGATAAAAATGCCAGTGGTGAATTTGTAAGCAATCCCCAAGAAAATGTCAATTGGGACAGTATTCCTTTGGGAAAACACACGATTCGAGTTAATCTATATAAGAGCCGAGAAAAAGCCAAAGTCCCTTTTACTATTACAGTTCTGAACGAAAATGGAGATGGGCGTATCTATAATAGTTATGTTGAAGTAGGAACGATTCCCAACAGAAGTGTGGCATCTTTTGAGTTTACTAACGGAAAATTAATTTTTGATGATATTGAGTGATTATCACCTCCCATGCCACCTCACCCCCACAAACACCGTTGAATGAAAAGCCTGCACCGAGGAGGTAGGGTTCCACCGTTGGCGGAAACCGAAGACAACGGGGTTTATTTCTACTTCGAAGCCAGCGTCCAGGCCTACCAGAAACTTGGAACGTTGAGTTGCAGTTTCGGAAATAGCTTGGTCATGGTTGATTGACTCATATCCAGCGAAGGGTTGAGCCAATCCCCGTACAAAAAAAGTACGGGTGGCATTGCGGTGTAAAATAAATTCGTAGCCATATCCCAAGGTAAATTGTTCTTGTGGGATGTTGGTTGAATCAACGAGTTCAGAGGTTTTGCGTTGGTAACTGGCAGTGGCTTTCCAGGCGTTGTAATGACGGTTGTATCTTCCTGTTGAAAGTAGTATTTGGAGGCCACTAAGCGGGCGAAAACCGTCCACTGTTCCCAAATAACCTTCAAAAAACCGTTGCCCTTTTAAGTGGTTTTGGGCATTTGCCGCAAGTCCAAAGACGAACCAAACGGTAGCTATTTGAATAGAAAAATATTTTGATAGTTTAGTATTCTTCATTGTTGACTCAAAATCAAAGGATTAAAGATTCTTGGCTTGCAGCATGATGTCGCTTTCCACTTGGAAACGCAAATGGCGACCACCGTCTTTTTCGTATAGCTCTACTTCAATTACCTTGTCTTCAGGAAAAGTTCGTAAGGGAAGGGCATACACTGTGGTGTATTCGGTATTACTGCGGATGGTAGTCAATGTTTTGGGATAATTGGTAAAAGGTTTTATCTCTACTTCTTGGGCCGCCATTCGTTTGAGTACATCTTTGTCTCGCAGGTAAAATTTGAAAAAATCAATTTCGTAATCAATCTCTGAGTCATTTTTGATGCTCATTTGAAAATAAATTGTTTTGTTTTTCACGTATAGGCTGGTGAGTAAACATGTCATTTTCATTTTAGAAGCACCTATATTCCGAATGTATGAAGTCAATTTTTGAACCTTCTGACATTCGGTTAGCATCTCGTTTTCATTTTTCTCACTGGACAATGAAATAATAGGGCTGTGGTTTATCCCTTTTTGGTCAGAAGTAAAATTGTCTGCCAATAGATTATTGGCGATGTTGATGTTTAGGATTTCGGGATCCTCTTGAAAACGAACCAAGAAACTGTAAAAACCGCCTTCTTCGGTGATAACCGTCATGTTGGTTTCGCAGAAATCGGCTTTTTCTTTGGCTTTTACTCGCAGGATATTCGGCACAGTTTCGGGTATTTGGGTAATTACATCGCCTGTGCCAGCGTCAAATTCTCTGATTTTGGCGGGAAAAATAATATGAGTTGTTTTTCGATTAGAAACCCCAATGGGGTAACTTCCTTTTACTGAGCCTTTGTCAATGGGTAAAATGTAAGGAGTGCTGTTTATTGATTGGGTCAATATTGGGTTAGCTACTGAAACCCCTTCTTTTTGAGCATAACCTGAAAACGACAAGATGAGACCGACCAACGTAGCCGGATAGAAAAATAGTTTCATATTAAGATAGTTTATTATTCGTTGATTGTTCCGAACGAACTCCCCCGTTCGGTGGGTTTGAGGAAGATTTTGTAATTGGGTTTTACGGTTACTTTCACATTCGCAATTTTAGCTTGGGCGTATGCTCTGACCCCCGAGAAAAGCGAGTTGCCTGCTTGCAGGGCCATTTGAGTACCCACCTGTTGGCCTAAACTACCTTGCTGAATAAAGAAAGATGGTGAAGCGACCGCCGTTTGGGCTGATTGGCCCAAACTATTGGCCATGATGTTTTTCTCTCGAATTTTAGGAACATACAACCCCGCTCTACCATCTAAGTCGTAAACAGTAAGATTGGTTTGGTAAAGGGCCGCTCCGAGTCGAATGCTACTGACGATAATGCTGATTCTTTCGCCATTAATCTGACAAGTTCCTGCCAGTAGGGTGTGGGCTGGCAAGGTAACTCGTTCGCTATTTAGCAGAAGTTGTACGGTTTCAGTCAATCGAATTTTCAGCGTACTTCCATTTTCCACTACCACTTTGTCACCGTCGCCGTGTATTACTGCTTCAATAGCCGTGTTGTTTGTTCGGGCTGATTTGGGGTTGGTTTTTGTACTGTTAGCTCCGTAGAAACCGTTAGTACTTTTCTTTTCGGATCCTGTTAAAATTAGGGTATTGGATTCTACGGCCTCATTTTTGAGCAGCCCCTTGTTCTCTGCTTCTATTTCCTTTTTGAACAATGTGCGGTATTCGGCAGGTAACTGGCCTCCATAAGCTTTTTTGAGGGTCAAGTATTCTTTGCTCATTAGTGGCTCGGCAGATAGGGTAGGGGATGCCCCAACTTCGGGTTGCCCACCCATATTCCTTTGATTGGCCATTTCAATTTGACGCAAAACGGTTTCGGTTGCACGGCGATTAAAATCACGGTCGGTTTGGTCTTGGCGTTCTTCGGTTAATTGCTCCTTACTTTTCGGACTGCGATACATCGTATTCAATACTCGTTGCTGCTCCCTTAGTTGTCGCTGGTTTTGCTGGGTAAAATGACGTTTTTGAAACTGTTTTTGCTCAGCAGGCGAAGCGTATTGTAGTTGATTATTCCGCCGTTCAATTGCTTGCAAATCATTTTCAGTCAAATATTCATTTGTACCCAGGTGTTGCGTAGGGTTTTGCCCCGTGAGCATTTCGGTATTTTGAGCAGCGTGTTGATCGAGGGCATTTGTACCCGAACGATTCGGGCTTAGGTCGGAGGGGGTAAAGTCTTTATCATACTTCTCATCCCCCTTTACATTTATTAGCTTTGCTTCGGGTGGTGCTAAGTCGAGGTGTGTACTGTCAGTAGAAGTACTTTGGCCAGTGGAAATAAATCCCCCCATCACGCCAAAAATTCCAATTCCAATCAAGCAAGCAATTGGGATTAGAAACATGGCCAACTGTTTTTTGTTCAAACTCAATTTTTTAGCCGTTTCAGCTCCTGCTGTTATGGGTACGTGGTGCGAATTTGGGTTATCATTCATGTGCATTATTTGAGAAAATATCAATCGCTGTTAAAAACATTGCTTAGTTGCCAGATGAACCATACAAATAAAAAAAGCAAAACAGTTAAAATCAGGACGTTCATTACTCGAAAACCTGCTCGGTATTGCCAACTATTTAGATAGATTGCTATTTTAATAGCTTGTACTGAAAACCATTTGCCAACTTGTTCGCCTACTTGAAAAGCAGGGTGTTCTTCCTCTTTTTTGGTTTTTCTGAATAATGAACGCATGGCTATTTTGAACGTTCCCGTACGATTTTGGAGGTAAGAATTTGAAAGTCACGCATCAAAAAACCATTCGGTGAGTTATCAGAACGATTGATGTCCACCAGATACGATTGCGTAATAAGTTGCCTCTCTGAAATGGCGGTAGCTCGTTCTTGAATCAGCGTAACGTAGGTAATCGCTCGGTAAGGGTATGCTCGTAAATCTGTCAGAACAGAGTCTATTTTAACCCGTTGAGTTACGTTTCCTTGAATCATTTCACGATAGAAATTTTGCTCGCTAAGGTTATCATGTAACTTCTTGGCTGACTCATCGCAGAGAAACAATGCCTTTTTCATATTGTCATCAATGGATTTTGGGTCAGGCGAAACATTGAAGAATAGTTCGTGAAAACGGCTTACATGATGACGGGCTTCGGCAGGACGATTGTCAGTAACGTCTCCGCAGGTTACTTCGATGGCCTCACCTCGATTGACCAGATAGATGCGTTTTGAGAAATCGTTACTGTATTTGAACGCCAGCACCACTGCCGCAATAGAGATAAGAAACGAACAAGCAAATGCCACGATGACCAGCAATCTACCTCGCTGGAAGTCCTTTTCTAATTGCAATAATTCTTTCATTTTTTGTCGTCGTAAATTTCTATAGATGCCCCTTTTTGATGAAAAACATAGGTTTTAGCCGTGTTGCGTTGGTATTTTTTGAATGACCAAATTACTATTGCAATCGTCATGAAGGCCAATAGTCCCAACGCTCCAAGATTGAAATTGAGCGTTTTTCGGTGGCGGTCCAGTAGGTTATTTCGGTATTGAAATGATTTTAAAAGCATGGGTTTACAGACGGTTAATTTTACGATTCAAGCGATTCTTTTGGCGTTTAACTTCCTGTTTAGTAGCATTGAAGGCTCCGAGGGCTGTTGCTCCAACGGTAGATTTAGCCAAGCCACCAACTCCACCAATTACCCCGCCGACTACTTTCCCTTGTGAACCATAGCTTGCACCTTTGTTAGAACCTTGCTGGACACCTGCTGAAACGTTCTTGGGAATGTTTACTAAACCATCTAATGAAGCTTTGCCCGTATCTCTCAATATTCGAGTACCTGCCCCAGCCGTTCCTTTGGCAACTGATGAGGCTGCACTACCAAGCGTTTGATTAACCATGCGAGTAGCTCCTTGCACCATTGCCCCGACCCCGCCTACGGTTACGAGCATATTGGTCATAGAAGGAACTTGAAAATAACCAATCAGAAACATGACGAGTAAGGCGATGTAGGCCAATCCCAAATACTCAGGTTGCTGTGCCTCAGCTCCACCCGATTGTATAGCAGCAGCAGCATCGTAGGCATTCAGGTAGGCATCAGAAGCGGCAAAGGCAATGCTGCTGTACAAAGCTGCAACGGTAGGCATGAGTGTGTAGTTTATGTAACTACCAAACCAACTGGCTATATTTTGAGTAAAGCCAGGAAATATAGCTAATACAAACGCAATGGGGGCGCCCATTCTTAGTACGAGGCGGTAACAGATGGAAATCAAGAATAAAATGGCTTCTGCCAAGTGCATGATTGCCATTAAAATATCTTGAAGGGCAGACAAAATCTGAAACTTAAATTCCTCCGAAAAACGCTGAAACCCAATTTTAAAATCAACGCCCACACTTCCCAGACCCATAAATGCTTCACGGTCTTCGTTTAAGTCACCACCGAAAATTTCTTTGTAGCGTTGTGGGTTGGTACCAATTTCGTCCCACTTCTCCCGAATTTTCTTTTGTATCATTTCGGTGTTCTTCTTGACCTTTTCGTACAAATCTCCGTTTGATGCGTTGACCAAACTTACTGTTTTCTTGCCAAAAGTGTCCATCACATCACACATTTTGGGAGCGGAAGCGATGAGTAACACCATGAGAAATGGACGTAGATACGGGAAAAAGTCAATCGGTTCGTTACGGGAAATTTGCCCAATCAATCTCGAAAAGATATAGACCAATGCACCAATCCCCGCCACTGCCCGTATGCTGACTTCTATTTTCTCCGCCGCACCGTTAGAACTGGTGAGTGTACTTTGATAGACGTATTCGAGCGTTTTTAGAATATCGAAATTCATGCTATTTTAGTTTGATACCTTCGTCAATTCGGTATTTTTTAGTCAGTTCTTCTCGCATCGGAACCAGTAATTCCCGTCCGAGTATCTTAACAATCACGTCAAACTCTTCTTTGGAAATCTCTTTACCACCAGGGGTTGCCCAACCTACCGTTTTTGTCCCAGCCCAGTTTTCAATCGGTCGGTATCCTTCTGCAATTTTCATGGATAAAGCTATACGCTGTGCCTTCATTTCGGCGATTTGTAATTCATCTTGGTAATTCAAAAGGCGTTTGTTAAAGTCCTCTTGTGCCTGACGCATTTTGACAGCATCCTCGGTTTCGGTGTAGTTGTCCAAAACAGAAGTACCTTCTGGGTAAAAAGCATCATAAGCTTGTTCGTTGCCATTGTTAAAGTTAAAATTCCCCCCTAATGGGTTGCTTGTAACGTTTGCTAAGGCAATGTCATAGAGCTTGGCCGTAGCCTGTCGATCTCTTAAATTTCCTGCTCGCCTCATGGACATAGCTCGGATTCGATTGTAGTATGCTTGTACCAGATTTTGAAATTTTCCTGCTCGTTCGTGCGCCATGTTGAGCCAGTTCATCCGTTCAGAATCATTCATTTCCAGAATATTTTGTGAGGTTGATTGTCTCATATCTTTCAAAATATCTGTTCCTGCTTTAGTTAAACCTTGAAAATCCTGAATAATCAGCTGGTACTCAGCAGGATAAATATGTCCATCTCTGCCAATGGAATTTGCCATTTGGTTTAGCATCGAAGTTGTTTGGGTAATGGTCGAAACCAATTGCGTTCCCCTGTGAAATTGTTGTACACCACTTGCTACTTTCTTCAACTTTTCGACATTCTTGACCAAGGTCTTGAACGAAGGGTCGTGCAATAGTTTGATGAGTTGCGTAACTGCCGTATGCAAAGGGTCGGATACTACAAACTGTGCATTAGCTTTCAATTGAAAAAAGGCCAAGAAGCCTATCAGAGCCAGTAATTTTAAGGGTTTTAAGCGTAACATGAGAGTAAGTATTAAGGTTGAAAAATAGTTGTTCGTTCACCATTTGCCCATGCTTTTACGGCACTTTCAAGGCTGCCG
The DNA here is from genome assembly GCA_039810845.1 of Runella sp. GTDB lineage: Bacteria > Bacteroidota > Bacteroidia > Cytophagales > Spirosomataceae > Runella. The sequence goes on from JBDHXS010000025.1 coordinate 20,927, forward strand.
TTGTACTTGTTTTGGGCTAAATCTTGAATTTCCTCCACTTCTCGCTGCTCCGTTGTGAAAGTTCCATAAGCGGTTTTGGAAACTTCAACCCCATAAACTTTGCAATAGTCCCCCAGTAACAACGCCAATTCTTTGTATGGTGGACGGTTTGGGTTTTTGCCTTTGTTGATACTCAAAATGATGTTCGCTTGCTTTTCAGAGAGTGCTAATGTCTGCATAATTTCGCCAAATCGTTTCTCATAATTGCTCTGGTCGAGCAGGAATTTAATGGGCGAATTGTTGATAATGGCATCTTTGACGATGGCGTTTCCCACCAAATCATCTACTTCCTGCGTAACAACCCCCAATGAGCCGTAATGCTTCCGAACAGTCTTTGAACACCATCGCAAGAAGTCAGAAAAACTGTCTTTTGCCAAAGCTTTCCACGCTTCTTCAATAACCAACATTTTCAACACCCCTTTGACACTGAATAGTTTACGAACGTAGGTGTTCATAATCATAATGGTTGTCACGGGAAACAATACGGGGTGGTCTTTGATATTATCTAACTCATAGATTACAAAAGGTAAATCCATGAGGTCAATGTTTTGCCGAGAATTGAGCAAGTAGTCATATTGCCCACCTTTATAATAGGGACGTAAAACGTATAGAAAGTTTTGCAAGTCAAATTCCTTTTCTGAACGCCCTTGGTTTTGCTTAAAGATGTCAGGATATTCATTTTGAGTGAACTCATAAAAGCTATCAAAACATGGAAAAATATCATTTCCGTCATTTCGATTGCGACGTAGAGCCACGTAGTATTCATGAACAATACTCGAAATAGTTACTTCCTCGGACTTTGACGACCGCTCCCCGTCTTTTTTCCACAGAGCCATCAACAAATTAGCCAAAGCATCTTTGGTTTCTTCGTCGGGTTTCAAGTCCTTTATGTAGAAGGGGTTGAAATTAATGGGGTTATCTGTTTCATAGGTAATGTACCTTCCGCCCATGAGTTTGCAGAGTCGTTTGTACGAGTGCCCCACATCCACCATGCTGATGTGGACACCATGGGAAAGCAAGTAGTAAATGATGTTGTTCATTGTAAACGACTTACCCGACCCTGATGGGCCAATGACCATAAAGTTTCGATTGGAAATCAAGCCTTTTTCCAACGGTGCAAAGAATGGGTCAACCATACACGGACGACCAAAGCGGTCGGTCAGTAGAATTCCGTTTTTGTTGAAAAAACCGTCTTGGTAGTTGGTTTCTAAGTTCCAAATGCTCGTAGCTTCTTCCAAA
>JBDHXS010000026.1:0-21301 GCA_039810845.1 Runella sp.
TACAAAAGGAGGCGCCATGGCTGCCACACTTCCGTATACAAACAGCAAGGGTCAGACATACTATCTGCACACCCGAGAAGTTAAATTGAAAAATGGACGCGTCCAACGCATTTTTTACTTGCACCCCTGCATGGGCTAACACATTGAAATCTGGGTTGGTCGAAGCACCGTTCATGTAACGTGGATTCGAGAACACGTTGGCCGTTCCCCACAGTAATTTTACCCCACTTGCCATCTGCTTGGCTTTGGCGTAGTCCACGATAGCTTGCATACGGCGTTCATATTCGCTGATGGTCGGCCCTTCGTCTACCAAGTCCACGTCGTGAAAGCAGTAATAAGGTACGCCGAGTTTTGTTATAAATTCAAAAGCGGCGTCCATTTTATCTTTGGCGCGTTCTACAGCATCAGCATTGGCATCCCACGGAAACGCTTTTGTTCCAGGCCCAAAAGGATCGGCACCTGTTCCGCAGAAAGTATGCCAGTAAGCTACTGCAAAGCGCAAATGCTCTTTCATTGTCTTGCCACCAATGACACGGCTTTCATCGTACCATTTGAATGCCAATGGATTATCAGAGTCGCGACCTTCAAACTGAATTTTGGAGATGCCTTTAAAATATTCGGTATTTCCGAGTGTAACAGACATAATAAAATAAGTTAGTTTAAGTGTTGTTCAAAAGGACAGAATACTACTAAAAGAGGTAAAAATGAATTCTTACTTTCTGCAAAAGAAAAAAATAATTGTCAAATTGACAATTTTATTTTTAAACTTTACAAAAATTCGTCTAAAAGCTCTTATTTGAAGGTATTCAAATAGTCTTTTTTAGAGAAAATAAAGTAGTTATTGAGTCAATAAATGGTAATTTTCCTATATAAACTTCTTTTGATAAAAGCGAGGTAAAAACAGTAATATGAAGCTCTATCGTACAACCAATGGCTTTTATGCCGAATATGAAAAAAAGTTCTATAAAGTACCTACATTCATTTGGGACGACTTAATCAATCGAGATGACTTACATACATATCTAAAAAATACCATACTAACTCTTTCGCCTGTTTTATCTATTGATGAGTCAACCATTGTAGCCCCGGTAGGTACTCAAGAAGTATGGGCATCGGGCGTGACGTATTATCGCAGTAAAATAGCTCGCATGGAGGAGTCAAAAGATGCGGGTGGCGGTACATTTTATGATAAAGTATATGATGCCGAACGACCTGAACTTTTTTTTAAGAGCTTGCCACATAAAGTAGTAGGACACGGTGGTACAGTCAACATTCGACCCGATTCTACTTGGAACGTGCCCGAGCCTGAGTGGACTTTGTATGCTACTTCTTCTGGAAAAATCGTAGCCTATACCATCGGAAACGATATGAGTTCACGCAGTATTGAGGGCGAAAACCCACTTTATCTGCCGCAAGCCAAAGTTTATGATGGATCGGCGGCGCTCGGCCCTTGTCTGTACATACCTACCGAGCCCATGTCTGTTACAACCGCTATCCATATTGAGATTAGTAGAGATAACAAACTGGTTTTTGAAGGAAGAACTACCCTCGAACAACTCAAGCGGAATCCTGACGAACTCATTGGGTGGCTGTATCGTTCTAATACTTTCGCAAGTGGGGCTTTTTTGATGACAGGAACAGGTTTAGTACCTTCAAGTGAATTTACGCTCGAAATAGGCGATGTAGTGATCATAAGTATTGATAATATTGGACAATTAAAAAATACCGTTGGCTTGGCTAAAGCCTAAAACAAAATGCAAACTTCTCTTCCCCAAGGATTTATTCCTGTTATGCTTACTCCGTTTCAAGAAAACGGCGACATTGATTTTGATGGTTTGACCAAACTCACCGAATTGTATTTACAAGCGGGAGCTGCTGGACTTTTCGCCAATTGCCTATCGTCTGAAATGTATGAACTCAGCGAAGATGAACGTATCGCTATTACCCAACACGTAGTGGATGTAGCCAATGGGCGTGTACCTGTGGTAGCAACGGGAACTTTTGGAGGGCCGATTGCCGAACAGGCCGAGTTTGCCAAAAAGATTTATGCTACGGGCATTCAAGCAGTGATTGTCATTACGAGCTTAATTGCCGACGCAGACGAATCAGATGAAATATTCATGGAGCGAATGCACGAACTCCTTCGCTTAACACCAGGCGTTACTTATGGGTTATACGAGTGTCCTGTTCCTTACAAAAGGCTCGTTACTGCCGAAAATTTGGGAGAATTGGCTACCACAGGTCGCGTGATTTACCACAAAGATACCTCGCTTGACATCGAAAATGTAAAAGCTAAAATCGCGGCTACTCAAGGAAAACGTTTTGGCGTCTATGATGCCTACATGGAACATGCAGTTGCTTCTTTGAAAGCAGGCTCGGCAGGGTTGTCTTGTATCCAAGGCAATTTTTTTCCCGAAGTAATCGTGTGGTTATGTCAAAACTACAATAATCCTGAACAACAAGCTGGAGTGCAACGTATTCAACAATTATTGATTGATACCATGCCTGTGATTCATTATGCTTATCCTACGGTTGCCAAATATTATCTCCAAAAACGTGGTTTTCCGATTTCGCTCTACACCCGCCGAAAAGTAGAAACATGTACCGAAGAAGTCAAAGCCGAAGTGGACGAGTTGTTTGAAATGGTCAATGCCGTGAGCAAAGAATTGGGGATTGCTTAAGATAGGTTTTTCTACCGATATAGCCAAGCATTAAAAAACAAACTGCTTGTGCTTTATGTCGGTAGAAAAACCTTCTTTTATGAAACCATTCCTTTCCTTCATCATTTTATCTATTTTTTTTGTAACGGGTACGTACGCGCAGCGTCAAATCACCCCTGTCAATTTTTCTCAAGTCACTGTTAAAGATTTCTTCTGGAAACCCCGCATCGAAAAGGTACATTCGGCTACGCTGCCCGTGTGCATGACTTATACTGAAGATTCGACGGCACGAATCAAAAATTTTGAGAAAGCTGCTTTACGCACTGGTCAACACAAAGGCATCTACTTTGATGATTCCGACGTCTATAAAGTCATTGAGGGAATTGCTTACACGCTCAAAACCACCCCTGACAAAGCCCTCGAAGCAAAAACCGACGAATGGATTGACAAAATTGCTGCTGCTCAACTTCCCGATGGCTACCTGAATACATACTATACCCTCAAAGGTCTCGAAAAACGCTGGACTGACATGGAAAAACACGAGGACTACTGCTTGGGTCACTTGATTGAAGGAGCCGTAGCCTATTTCGACGCTACGGGCAAGCGTAAACTCTTGGACGTTTCGATTCGCTTTGCCAATCACTTTGATTCTACCTTTCGCCTTCAAAACCGTCCGTGGGTGACGGGGCATCAGGAACTGGAATTGGCCTTAGTAAAACTTTATCACACTACGACTAACGACCGTTACCTCAAATTGGCCGATTGGTTGATTGAACAACGAGGCAAAGGCAATGGTCGCGGACAGATTTGGACAGACAAGAATTTCGACGGTGCTCGCTACTGCCAAGACGATGTACCTGTTCGTGATATGACCGACATCAAAGGCCACGCCGTACGTGCCATGTACCTCTACACAGGCATGGCTGATGTAGCTGCCGAAACGGGCGATCGTGGCTACACCCAGGCTCTCGAACGGGTGTGGGCTGACGTAGTCGAAAGGAATATGTACATCACTGGAGGCATTGGTTCTTCCACCAAAAACGAAGGTTTTACCGTGGACTATGATTTGCCCAACGAATCGGCCTATTGCGAAACTTGTGCCTCTGTGGGCATGGTGTTTTGGAACCAACGCATGAATCTGTATTCTGGCGAGTCGAAGTACGTGGATGTATTGGAACGTTCGCTTTATAACGGTGCTTTGGCAGGTGTACAACTCACTGGAAATCTGTTCTTTTATGTCAATCCGCTGGCATCCTTTGGCTTACATCACCGAAAAGCTTGGTACGGCACGGCTTGTTGCCCAAGCAATGTATCGCGTTTGATGCCTTCTGTGGGGGGCTATATTTACAATACTTCTAAAGATGCGCTGTGGGTCAACTTGTACGTAGGCAGTGAAACCGAAGTAAAATTGGGCGACCACAAGGTGAAATTTGCTCAAAAAACCAACTATCCTTGGTCAGGTGAAGTAGAAATCAAAGCGATTCCTGACAGCAGCAAAGCTGATTTTGCGGTGAAACTCCGCATTCCTGCTTGGTGCGAAAAATATACCGTCGAAATCAATGGTAAGCCCCAAACTAATTTGGTAAGCGACAAAGGCTATGTGACCATAGCCCGCACTTGGGCCAAAAACGATATTCTCAAACTTCGGATGGATATGCCCGTGAAAGTCGTAGCCGCTGACCCGCGCGTAAAAGCTAACGAAGGCAAACGGGCCATTCAGCGCGGGCCGCTGGTATATTGCATAGAAGAGCAAGACAATCGTCACTTGGACTATGACCAAATCATTTTATCGAAAAAAACGCATTTCAGTACGACATTTGAACCTGCACTTTTGGGTGGAGTGACGACTATTAAAGCCCAAAACGGCAGTGAAAATTTTACACTTATTCCTTATTATTCGTGGGACAACCGCCAAGAGGGCCGCATGAAAGTGTGGATTGATTGGCAAGACAAGACTAAAAAATAGAACACAGATGAAACGGGTTATATGGATGAGTACAGGTAGAATCCATCCCATCCGTTGAATCCGTGTTCTATCCTGATTTTCACTACTTCTAAATCTTCAACTTCATGGAAACCAAAGACTTTAAACCCTACGTACCCAACGAAAGCAACATGGCCGAATTTACCGTCAAATCGGTCGTGGTGGGGGCACTTTTTGGTGTTTTATTTGGGGCGGCTACTGTTTATTTATCGCTCAAAGCGGGGCTATCGGTCTCGGCCTCTATTCCGATTGCGGTTTTAGCCATCTCGCTGGGTCGTAAGTTTTTGGGAACAACTATTCTCGAAAACAACATCATTCAAACCACGGGTTCGGCGGGCGAGTCCATTGCATCGGGCGTGGTGTTTACCTTGCCTGGGTTTTTGTTTTTATCCACCACCGAAGAAGGCAAGAGCATCGGTGCCGACTTCTTCAATTATTGGACAATTCTAACCCTCGCTATCTTGGGCGGGTTTTTGGGAACATTGATGATGATTCCGCTGCGCCGCTCGCTCATTGTGCAAGAACACGGCACGCTCCCTTACCCCGAAGGCACGGCTTGCGGTTCGGTACTGATAGCAGGCGAAAAAGGCGGCGACCTCGCCAAAACGGCTTATCAGGGCTTAGGTATTGCGATGCTGTATGCTTTCTTTCAAAAAATCCTGCACATGATTGCCGAAGTACCCAAGTTTGCCACGGCCCAAGCCAGCAAAATATTCCCCTCGGCCGTAGTAAGCGGCGAAATCACGCCCGAATATTTGGGGGTAGGTTATATCATTGGTTTTCGTATTTCGGCCGTGTTGGTGGGTGGTGGTTTGTTGGCGTGGTTGGGTTTAATTCCGCTTTTAGCCACCCTCGTCCCTGCCGATACCATTGCCGAGCAACTCATCAAACTCGGCTACCTCAAAGACCTCGCTACGGCAGGCGGCCCAGGGGGATGGAACCCTGATTCTCATAGCTTTACTGATACCGCTGCGGCCATTTACCGCGCCTATATTCGGCAGATTGGCGCGGGTGCGGTGGCAGCGGGCGGCTTTATGGCTTTGATGAAAAGTATCCCAACCATTATTTCTTCCTTTCAGCAAAGCTTGGTTTCCATGAAAGCAGGTAGCGAAGGCACACGCCTCCGTACTGAGCAAGATTTGTCGTTCAAAGTCGTCATTTTTGGTTGTTTGGCCTTGGTTCTACTGATGGTAATTTTACCCCAAATCCCTGGCGATGGCCTTTTGACCAAGTTTTTGATTGCGATTTTGGTCATTGTATTTGGCTTTTTCTTTGTGACAGTAGCCAGTCGGATTGTAGGCATTATTGGTTCAAGTTCATCGCCAGTATCGGGTATGACGATTGCGACCATTATGGCTACTTCGCTGGTTTTCATTGGGTTTGGCCTTACTGGCAAACTCTACGAGCCTGCCGTGTTGGTGATTGGAGGGATGATTTGTATCGCAGCAGCCAATGCAGGAAACACTTCTCAAGACCTCAAAACGGGCTATTTGGTAGGGGCTACGCCTCGTTATCAGCAATTAGCCTTGTTTATCGGGGTGATTGTATCGTCGTTGGTGATTGGAGCTACCGTCAAGCTTTTAGATACTCCCACCCCCGACTTGGTGGCACAGGGGATTCAGCACGCCATCGGAACCGACAAATTTCCCGCACCGCAAGGCACGCTCATGGCCACGCTTATCAAAGGGCTTTTGTCTTTTAACCTCGATTGGCAATTTGTATTGGTGGGTGTCTTTACGGCCGTCACTATCGAAATCATGGGAGTCAACGCGCTTTCTTTTGCCGTAGGCTTGTATCTGCCACTTTCTACCACCTTGCCTATTTTTGCAGGGGGATGTGTGAAAGCACTGGTCAACTGGAATGCCAAACGCAAAGGTATCGAAGAAGAAGACGCCGATTTGGGCAAAGGAAATCTATTCTCAACGGGACTCGTGGCTGGTGGGGCATTGGCAGGGGTGATTGTTGCTTTACTTTCGGTCAACGATTCGGTTTTTAACGCTTTAGCCAATATCAACCTCGAACACACTCTTTCGAGTACCCTCGGCGAAGGCGGCTACCAACTCTTAGGAGCAGGTTTGTTTGCTGCAATGGGCGTAATGCTGTATCGGGTAGCGATGAAGCTGTAAGTTTATTGGTGGGCTGCGCCAAGTAGCCCGCTAATAATGAAAATCAACAAAGATTATCTATTTTTGATAAAAATTACGCTTATGGAACTGATTGTTAAGCCAAGAAATGAGGAAGAATTAATCTTTGTACAATCGGTCTTGAATCGAATGAAAATCAAGAACGAGGTACGAGAAAAAGATGTCAAGAAAAGAAAAAAACAAGTCTTTCTTGATTCGTTAGAAGGCCGAGTAGAGCAACTCAACCAAGCAATTAGGGGCGAAGTGAAATTAAAAAACGCTTTTGATTTACTGAATGAGCTTTGATATAAAAACTCTCTCCGAATTTGAGAAGGAGCTAAAATGGCTCTCGAAAAAATATGCTTCACTCAAGTTAGACTATCAAAACCTATTAGAAAGCCTTTTAGAAAATCCACAACAAGGGACACCACTTGGCAAAGACCTTTACAAGATTAGAATGTCAATTACTGGTAAAGGTCAAGGAAAAAGTGGGGGAGCAAGAGTTATTACGTGCATAAAAGTCGTAAAAGAAACTATTTTTTTGGTTGCGATTTACGATAAATCTGACTTAGAAAGCATCTCTGATAAGGAGCTTTCTCAACGACTAAAAGGCATTATTTAGTTTTTTCGAGCCTCTTCCTTAACTCTCTACAATCTCCTAACTCTACCATCGCCGCAATTACCTCCTTTCAGGGTAAACCTACCTAACCCTCATGGCATCTTCTTTCAGTACTTTGCTCATCACCTCTATTAGATAGTCGGCGTTGGCTTTTGAAAAACACATAGGAGGTTTGATTTTCAGCACGTTGTGTTGCGGGCCATCTATGCTCATAAGAATTTTGTGGTCTTTCATTCGGTTGGCTAAATAATTGGTTTGGAACGGCAGTGGTGTTTTGTTTTCATCCACCAGTTCAATCCCCAAAAACAACCCTTCTCCGCGCACATCGGCCACAATAGGATAAGACGTTTTCAGTTCGTTGAGGCGGGATTTGAGGTATTCGCCTACGGTATAGGCATTTTGTTGAAGGCCGTTGGTTTGGATAACTTCCAGTACTTTTTTACCAATGGCACACGAAACAGGATTGCCCCCAAAGGTGTTGAAATACTCCATGCCGTTGGCAAAAGCATCGGCCACGGCCCGCGTACAAACCACCGCTGCCAACGGATGCCCATTACCAATGGGCTTACCCATTGTGACAATATCGGGGACAACCCCATGAAGCTCAAAACCCCAAAATGCCTTACCCACACGCCCAAAACCTACCTGTACTTCGTCGGCAATGCACACCCCGCCAGCCGCACGGGTATATTCATAAGCCGCTTGGAGATAACCCGTGGGCAAGTCTATCTGCCCACCGCAACTCACAATGCTCTCCGCAATAAACGCCGCCACGTTTCGATTTTGCGACTGTATTTTTTCAATTTGCTGCTGTACGTGTTGCGCGTACTTTTGTCCCGTATTTTCGCCCTGATACAGTCCTCGAAACGCATCGGGTAGCGGCACAATGTGCGTATTTTCGGGGCAACCCTTCCCTCCTTTTCCGTCGAATTTATACGAACTGATGTCAATACAGCCTTGGGTGTTACCGTGATAACCAATTTCAAGGGCGATGATGTCTTTTTGACCCGTAGCAGCTTTGGCCATGCGCAGGGCAAGTTCATTGGCCTCACTACCCGAATTTACAAAATGCAGTACCGATAGTTCAGGAGGAAAGGTTTTTAACAATGCTTCGGCAAAAGTCAAAATCTCGTCGTTGAGGTAGCGCGTGTTGGTGTTCAGTACGGCCATTTGGGCCTGTCCTGCCTTGACCACCTCGGGCTGTTCGTGGCCTACATGCGCTACGTTGTTGACTGTATCGAGGTATTTTTGTCCCAGATTATCAATTAGATATTGCATTTCGCCGCGCACAATCGTTAAGGGTTGATTATACGACAAACTCAGGCTTTTACCCAAATGCTGCTTTCTAAAACGCAACTGTTCGTCTTGGGATCTGGTGTTTTTTGAGGTCAATATCTCCTCCTGAAACGCCCAGTTGGGATCAGGACAAATACTCGAAAAGACGGGCCAATACATAGGGCTCGACACCCCAATAAAATCGTGTTGGTATCCCATCATGTCTAATATCACCTGAAAATGCAGGTGCGGAGCCCAACCGCCGTTTTCAGTAAACGCCCCTATTTCCCCAATCTTTTCCCCTTTTTTAATCACTTGTCCCACGTACTTATCTGTGAGGCTGGTTTGGGTAAGGTGGCCGTGTAGGGTGTAAAATACCAAATCTTGCACCTGATGCTTGAGGATAAGCGTAGGGCCGTAGTCTTTGGGGTGGTCGTTGTTGAAACAGCCAAAAATCACGCCATCTTCCACCGCATGAACGGGCGTTTGCGCTTTTATCCAAAAATCTATACCTATGTGAATGGTTCGGTGTTCGTAACCTTCGTTGGTCGAAATTTTGAAGGCATCGGTGGTATAAATCGGGCGCGCTTCGCCGTAGCCTCCTACCAGTAGTTGGTGATTAGTTTCGGGGTCAACAAGTAGCGCATTGATTTGTTGATTAAGCCTTTCAGAACCCAAATAGTTGCTAAAATTGCCCACAAAAGTAGAAGCTACCGACAAATCAAGCGAAGCGAGGGTTTTGGTCCGACGCTCAGGAATCAGGTCTTCGATTTTCCAATGAGCTTGTTGAGCATACGAAACAAAGGCGGTATATTGCGGGCAAGCCTCTAAGCCACAAGCACTTCTAAACGAATAATAGGCGAAATTTTCGGGAATCGTAATCCATTTTTCCAGCAACTCCCAAGCCGATTTTTCGCTAATGAGCAGGTACTTATTTTCGGGTTCTTTTTGTTTGTTGATGGCCGATTTGGTTACGCTAATCACCAAACGCATAGCCGTAGTGACATACAAAACTTTGAGTTCGTCGTCTTGTAAAGGAAAAGCCTCGTGATAACCCGCTACTATTGGCAAAGCGGCTTCCAATGGCTGATCAAAATCCATCATTCCATAGGCCAGTGTCACCGACAAATCATTGATAATCTGCGTATAAACGGCATCGCCATAGTCTATAATCGCCTCCACAGTCGGGTTTTCTGCTGAACCAGATACCACGATGTTATTGTCATTGGCATCGTTGTGAATGGTGCTTTTGCGCAGGGATTGGTACTGCGGTTGTATCTCTTTAAATCTCTCTATAAAATGCGCCACAAGAGACAACTCTTTTGCTGAAAACAAATACGTGTATTGTTCCACCCAAAGGGCATCGCTCAAGTTCCAGTCAAAAGTTCGTTGGGCTAAATGATGGTCAAAATCAAGCAAAGAAGCCGTGATTTGTCCTCCTCGATACCCCAAAGAACGCCTGAGGTGGGGCGTTTTAGGCTGAACAGACGAATACAATCGTCCCTCTATCCAGTCCAAAAGTCGTATTTTTCTACTTTGCCCTGCGGCATCGGTATAATCAAAAATTCCCCTACCTGCTTCGTCACGATATGCCTTTGGGTATTTAAAATCGGGGTTTTTTCTTTCAAGATGCGCCAACAGTTCATCCTGACAAGTCAAATCTGCCAAATCCACCTCTGGACGACTGACTTTCAGGATGTACGACTGCTTCTCAGTTGTAATTTTGAAGTTAAAATCAATTTCTCCGGGCAGTGCCTTGGCCTTACCTTTTAGGTTAAAAAACTCAAAAGCAATTTGTTCGGCTAAAGTGTCGGCTATTTGGAGTTGAGCGTACGAAGGTTCAGTCATGGGAATTTATGTAGGAAATAAGCGCAGTTCTGCTAAGTGTAATATAGATGATTTGTACTATTGTGGGTACAGGTCAGACTATAGTCAGACCATTCGCCTCTCTTGGGGTCTGACCTGTCCTCTCTAACAAAACAATTTTATAAGCGGGTCTAAAAGTACGATTTGGAACAAAACTGACCAAATATAGCAGGAATCGTTTGTTTATTTTTGGCCTTACCCAACAACGTTCATTCATAAGCATGGACACAGTAGTCGTTGCAAATGGAAGATTTATTTGGACAAGAGGATTGGTTTAATCCCCTTACCCCACAATCTCCGCATTGCGCAGCACCGCAGGGATACCGAAAGCTTCTACGTAGGCGAGGGCTTGGGGGCGGAGTTGGCGGTAGTGTTTGGCGAGTACCTTGCGGATAGCTTTTGATTTTTCGCCGCTGAGGTAGTCGTTTTCTAAGTACCAGCCTCGGTCGCGGTAGATGGCGTCGAGAGCAAAAACCTGCTGCATTTGTTGTAAAGCGGCTTTTTCGGCACTTTCGGGCAGGGTTTCTATTTTCTTCAAAAACTCTTCATGGATAAATTGCTCCACGTTGGCCATTGCTAAGGCAACCATGTGCGTTTGGGTACGCAGAAATATCTCGTTGGGGTTGATTTTTTTTGCCATGAAGCTCCGCATACGGTCGGAGAGCGTAAAGAGCAGCTTTTGCGCACGATAAGCGAACGCCTCGCGGTGAAAATCGGCACTGAGCAAATGCTCGGCGTCAGTAGTGGCCACAGGATTGAACTCTTGCCACTGCGTACTGACTCGTTTGAGCAGGTGCCGCGCAATAGCCATGTAGCCACCGTCGCTGAACTCCTGCTTGAAATCGGTTAAAATAGACTTGGCCAACAACTGCAACAGTACGTAATTGTCGCCCTCGAAAGTAGCGAAAATGTCGGTATCAGCCTTCAAGTCAGGTAGTTCGTTTTCGGCCAAATAGCCCTTGCCGCCGCAGGCTTCACGGCACTCTTGAATGCTGTCAATGGCATGCCACGAAGCGTAGCTTTTCAGGCCAGCGGCCAATGCTTCCACCTCCCTTTTATCGTCGAGAGCCGCACTTTCTACAAATTTCTGGCGGAGGGTTTCCAACGCAAAAGTCAGGGCGTAGCTTTTGGCCAAGAGCGGAAAGAGCCGTTCTTGGTGCGTGGGATAGTCGAGTAGCAAAGTTTCTTGTTCTTCACTGAGGGTCTTGAACTGCCGTCTTTTGAGGGCGTATCTGATAGCGATGTCAAGGGCTTTTTTTGCGGCGGTGTTTGAGCCTAAGGCCACCGATACTCGCCCGCCTACGAGTGCACCCAACATCGTAAAAAAGCGTTTTGAGGGGTTTTGAATCGAGCTTTGGTATTGGCCGTTTTCGTCAATACTGCCGTAACGATTCAGCAAGTTTTCGACAGGAACGCTTACATTATCAAACCAAATTCGGCCATTGTCCACGCCATTGAGACCCATTTTGTAGCCATTGTCTTTTACAGTAATGCCAGCCAATGTTTGGTGGTTTTCGTCTCGTAGCGGTACGAGTACAGTATGAATACCGTGGTTTTGACCACCAACCACTAACTGACAAAACACCGCCGCCATTCTACTATGAAGAGCATTGCCGATGTACTCCTTGCCCGCTGCCTGCGTAGGCGAGTGCACCACAAGCGAGCGCGTGGCGTGGTCGTAGGTAGCGGTGGTTTCCAAATCTCGGACGTTGGAGCCGTGACCCGTCTCGGTCATGGCAAAGCAGCCTGACAATTCGAGTTTGCCCAATTTTTCCAAATATAACCGATGGTGTTGCTGTGTTCCTAACTGAAACACCGCCCCACCAAATAGCCCGAACTGCACACCATATTTGATCAACAAACTCAAATTGCTCATGGCCAACGTCTCAAAAATGGCCGTGCTGCCACCCGTCGAATTGCTACCGCCGTACTCATGCGGGAAGGCATAGCTGCCAAAGCCCTGTTGGGCGAGGTAGCGGCACTGCTCCAATATCTTCAATCGCAATTCGTCTTTGTTGCGTAGCTCCGTCGGGATTCGGAAAGCTTCGTCGAGCAGCAACGTTTTGGTGCGGGTTTTGAGTTCAGCAAAAGGCCCGTCTAAGATGGTTTGGAGTTTTCGAGGGTCAAAATCGGCCTCCTCGGTTAATTGGGGAGTATTTTTCGGTGCAATAGAATGGTAAAATGACTGCGTTGACGAGGTATTGTTTAAACCCATTACAGCTTCAAAATCCACCAATTTTTCCCGTACTTCAGGCGCATTCCATGTCACCGTTACCGACGACGCTTTTTGAGCCATTGCAAGACCAATTTCGGCCAAATTTTGGCGCGTACTGAGGTCAAAATCGGATGCGTGGGTTTGCAAGATATGTTTCCATTCGGCAAAAGTTTCTTTGTTGGGTGGATTGCGTTGGTCGGTCCACGATTGCAGGAGTTTTTTGTCTTCCTCGGTCAAGTGCGGAAGCCCATCAATGAAAGCTTGAATGGTTTTCATTTCAGAAGGACTCAATACCGAGTCAGACCAACCCACGTAAAAAATGGGCAAAACACTAAGAATGCCAGACGAGTAGCTCATGGTTGTTTATTTCTTCTTTGCAGGTGTCGAATACGGCGGGTGTACAATTTCCTTTTTCGGCTGATTGCCAAGGGTTTTGAGGAGTTCAGCTACGGCCCGTTCGAGCTGCGGATCGCGGCCTTGCGAGAGCGCGAGGGCATCTTGTCGCACCGCGATGTCGGGCGCAATGCCTACGTTTTCGGCAATCCATTGGTTATTGATGGGATCAAAGACCGCATTGTCGGGGGCGGTGAGTGCGCCACCGTCAACCAACGAATAATGCACCGACGATTTTACCAAACCACCCCAAGTAGTAGCCCCAATCAGCGGTCCCGCTTGCTGCTGACGAAACACCCACGGGAAGAAGTCCCCACCCGAACCTGCCAATTCGTTGATGAGCAGCACTTTAAGGCCAAGAATCCCCGCAGGGAGCTTGAACGACTTGCCGTTGGGTACTTCGTTGGTTAAACCTGCCCGAAGGCTGCGGGTCATCAAGTCCACGATGTAATCGTCGAGGAGGCCACCGCTGTTGAAGCGCTAGTCTATCACTGCGCCTTCTTTGTCTTGTTGGGCAAAAGAATAGCGATTGAACGATACGAAACCCCCACCGCCCGTGTTGGGCACCCACACGTACGCCAAGCGACCATTTGAAAGTTTGTCCACGAGTCGTTTGTTGTCTTCTACCCAGGTGCGTTGGCGCAGGGCGTTTTCGCTTCCAATAGGCTCCACGGTTTCTTTCCAAGCCCCTTCAAAAGTGGGCTTGTCGTTGATGTGCAGGATGGTTTGCTTGCTGAGTGTCCCGTCCAAGAGCTCGTATATTTCCGGGCTCCCCGTCAGTTCTTTGCCATTAATCCCTACGATATAATACCCTTCTTTGATTTTGAGGCCAGGTTGGTCGAGAGGGCCATTGAGTTCAGGATTCCAGTTTTCGGAAGTATAAATTCGCTTGATTTTCCAGCGGTTGCTTTCGATTTCAAAATCGGCCCCCAACAACCCTACCTGCGATCTGTCGGTTTCGGGAACATCGCCGCCAAACACAAAACTATGCCCTACCGACAGTTCGCCATTGACTTGGTCCAAAATATAGGTCAAATCGGCGCGGTGCTTCACGTACGGAACGAGTGGTTCGTAACGCTTATACACCTCGTTCCAGTCGCGTCCGTGGATATTGGGGTCGTAGAAATAATCACGCTCATAGCGCCAAGCTTCCTCAAACATCTGCTTCCACTCCACGGCGCGGTCGAGTTTCATCGAAAGGCTCACTTTCACAGGTTTACCTTTGTCGCCTGCGGCTTCGGTACCCATGATTTTCCAACCATCGGGGAGTTTGGCCAACAAATGCTTGCCGTTGGCCGTCACTGACACTTGACTTGCCCCCGTGGCAAATTCCACCGATTTTTTGTCTTTCAGGGTAAACTTGTGTAAGGTTAAACCTGGCTTGTTTTCAATACTTTCGGACACAAAAACCGACCCCTCTGGCCCCGAAAGGGTATATTGATAGTCTCTTATGGGCATTCCCAAAGGCAAAATACGCCGATTAATCCCCTCAAAATCAACCACCACCGCTTTAGTACTATCCGACTTAGGGCTGGCAGGTTTGGGGGGTGTGGTTTTGTCGGTTTCGGTTTTGTTTGTCTCGGCTTTCTTTGTTTCTTCCGCTTTTTTGTCACCCTGACTTGAAGAAGAGGCCGCTACCGTTTCTTCGTCGCTTTTGGGTTTAAAGGGCGATGCGTCGTCTTTCTTGAGGTTGATAACGTAGGCAGCATATTTGGGCTGTGCGGTAATCGAACTGGTATTGGCCCAACCCGACCCCAAGGCCACGTCGGTACTGGCCAAGAGATACAACTGCTTGAGGTTCAAATCCCAAGAGGGCGAAAAAGAATCGGCAAAAGGGTCGGTAATGGGGGTAGATTTGTTGTCTTTCATGGACCAGAGATATACCTGACGGAACATATTACTGCCCGTTTTGGTATAGGCAATCCACTTAGAATCAGGCGACCAACGCAATTGAATGCCAGTTCGTTCGATATTGATTCCGCCTACGTCAATGGTCTGGATGGCCTTGGTTTCTAAGTTAATCACCCTCATTCTTACCTTGTTGTCCACAAATGCAATGTGCTTGCCGTCGGGTGACCATACAGGGTTCCAAGCCATTTTGGATTCTCCTATCGAAATTGATTCGGGCTGACTCATGCCCTCTTGCGACGAAAGCATCAAGGTGTATTCTTTGCCGTTGGCATCCGAAAACCAAGCTATCTTATCTCCTTTGGGCGACCAAATCGGGGCGCGGTCGGCGGCAGTATTGCTCTCGGTGATATTGCGGGTATTGCCAAACTCCGCAGGAACCGTAAAAACGTCTCCCCGCGACTCCATAATAACCCGCTTTCCATTGGGCGAAAGTGAGGCCGAACGGGCCGCACTCGACACGTCTTCCCATTTGGTAGCCGCCCAAGGAAAATCACCTGACACGTTGATTTCCAATTGTTTAATAGATTTATTGGTCAAATCCAGCGTATGTAAATAACCCTCTCTTTCAAAGATGAGGGTATTGCCTTTACCCGACAACGCCTTCACATCAGCCCCCGTCAGTTTGGTGATTTGAGAAAGGGCTTTGGTTTTGGGGTTATAGGCCCAAATGTTGGTTGTAAAATCGCGGTCAGACAAAAAATACACCGTTTCGCCCAACCACAACGGCTGGGTATCGGTTGTTTTGTCGTTAGGCAGCAATTCTTCTTTGGACGTTTTCAAGTCCAAAATAATCAAGGGCGTATTTTGTCCTCCTCGATAAGCGCGCCATTCCACATCCCAACGGCTCATTTTATCAATGACAATGGCGTTGCCGTCGGGCGAGTATGACCCGTCAAAACTCCACTGCTTAGTCAATAATTCGGGCACACCTCCCTGCGCCGAAACAGTCCAAAGTCGGTGGTAGGCATTGGGTGCGGTTTCGCGGTTGGAGGCATACAGTACTCGCTTCCCATCTTTGCTCCACCCTCGCACAATAGCAGGGCTGGGATGCCAAGTGAGGCGCTTGGCTTCGCCTCCGTTGACCGACACGACATATACAGCACTGGCACCCGCCCGATTGGAACTAAACGCAATCCATTGTCCATCAGGCGACAGGTGCGGGTCGGTTTCTACGGCAGCAGTACTCGTAATACGGCGGACTTGATTGCCATTTAACTCGGCTACCCAAATATCGCTCCCGTACGTAAAAGCAACGTGGGTACTACTCATATCGGGTTGCCGTAGTAGGCGCGTGCCTTGTGCCAAACACAGTTCAAGGTTTAACAGTAAAATCAAAAAGAAGGTGGTTTTAGTAGCATTAGGAATGAGCATCGTTGTTAAAGGTTTGATTTTGAGGTAAGGGCGAATTATCAAAAAAATAATCTCTATTGTATGGATTCAAAAATAACTTTAAATACCTGAATTCCCTACACCAACTAAATCAACCCAATTAATTAGACCCTCGTCTATCTCCTCAAAAACCGCAACCGCTTTCCTACTTGCTTCATCCATTCCCGTGCCATGAGTTCATGGGCAAAAACGGTGGGATGAACGCCATCCCAAATCCAGTATTCAATGGGGGCTTTTTGGCTGGCTTTGTCAAAAACGGTGGGGTAGTCTATCAAAACGGCATCAAATTCACCCGCAAGTTTTCGTACTACGGCTTGGCGCTTGCTGGTATCGTCTCGCCATTGTTCCCAATGCTCAATACGTTTACCTATGGGATAGACAAAGGGGATTCCCAACACAAATAAAATCTCGGGATTAGCGCGTCGGCAATCGTTTAGAAGACTACGATAGATATTTTCAAATTCTTCGGCAGTGGTGGCTTCAGCGGGCTTGTTGATAGTAGCACCTGTGTCATTGATACCAACTAAAATACTCAGGATGTTGGGTTTGAGATTGAGCGTATCAGTTTCCCAACGTTTTTGCAAATCAGTGATTTTGTGGCCACTAATGCCTCGGTTGTAAAACGTAAATCCTGCTTCGGGAAAATCCGCTCCGATACGACTTGCTATCGAATACGCGTAGCCATGCCCCATGATGTGATTGGGGTCAGTATTGCGACCACGGTTACCGTCGGTGATGGAATCACCTTGAAATAAAAACGTAAGCGGTTGGTATGGTTTAGAAGAAGCAGGATTGGGTGATAAAGAGAACTCCGTTCCCAGCCCTGTCAAAGCGGCTGATTGTATAAAGGTACGTCGTTGCATGATAGTTTAGCTTTATTACCCTTCTTCTCCACTTATCAGGCTCTTCTGCTTTTTACCACCTGCGGCCTGATTCAAACGATACATCACCGTCAAATTGAACTGACGGGCACGCATTCCCATTGTACTTTCGGTATAAAAATTCACTCCTTCGGTGATGGTACGCATGTAGCGAGAATTGAACATATCAATGACATTGAATGTAAGCGTACCTTTTCCTTTCAAAATCTCTTTGCTAAAGGCCAAGTCCACAAAAGTTCGCGATTTACGGCGCCCTTGTGGTAATTGCTGTGGTGCTTCATAGTTGGCACGGACTTGCAAATCGGTACCTTTAGCCAAGGTAAAACGAGAAGTTTGGCGGGCGAACCAGCTATACGTATCAGCTTTGAAAGAAGCGTCTAAGTTTTTTCCGTCGGTGATGGCGCGGAAAAAATTGAAGTTAAAATCCAATTTCCACCATTTGATGGGTGTGTAGGTACTCGTAAATTCGGCGCCAAAGGCATCTTCGGTAGCGAGGTTTTCGGGGCGAGTGTTAGAAAATCCTTGTGCGTCCACGCGTCGAATACGTAAGACTTTGCCGTTGGTATGACGATAATATAGCGATGAGGTGAATGAGCCTTTTTCAAAGTAGTTGATATGACCTAAATCAAATGAATCTGAGAACTCTGGGTTAAGATCAGGGTTTCCTGAGAAAAAGTTACGTTGGTCAGAAAAAGTTACGTAGGGGCTCAAATCATTATAGGTCGGGCGGCGAACACGGCGGCTATAACTTACTTGTAAGGCGTTGTCTTTGTTGAGATTATAGGTAAAATGCGCACTCGGAAACAGATTGGCGTAGTTGCGTGGATTGGTTTGATTGGTTTCGCGCAAAATGGTTGTAATATCGGTCATTTCAGCACGTAAGCCTACTTGGTAACTTACCTTTTTGGTTTTGTTTCCAACAATCCCATAAACCCCATGAATATTTTCTTTGTAAATGAAGTAATTATCAAGCCCTGGTAAGGTTTCAAATACGCCTGCATCGTTGCGTTGAGTGACGATATAATCATTGACCATGTCTCTAAAACTGCTCCGAAGTCCCATTTCCAATTTCCCTTCTTTCCCAATGGGCTGTACATAGTCCAATTGCGCAATGAGCTGGTTTTCATACTCATCGTTAAGCGATTTTTGAAGCAAGTTGCCCACTTTATTAGTTGAGCCATTTGCAAACACACTGTTTTGCGTAAAAGTTTGGTCAGAACGCTCCCAATAAGTCAAATAACGCACATCAGCAATGAGTTCCTGATTTTTCTTATTGTAGGTTTTTTTATAGGTGAGTGAATACTCTGAATAAGGCTCTGCTTCGGTTTCGCGTTGTTGGCGGTCGGTAATTGTTCTTAAATTGCTGAGTGTATTGATATAATCTTTGTAATTATTATCTGTAATACGCAGCACATCGGTACGACGAAATTGATAAGAAGCAGTCAGGATATTTTTCTCATTAAAAAAGTAATCCAAACCACCACGAATGGTGTTAGCGACAGTTCTCACTTCACTTTTGTTAGTTTGCTGTAAAATAGCCGTCGTATCTTTGCTATATACTTCTTGATATAGCCTTCCCGCACTGATCGGTACTCGGTAGGCAATGCCGTAGTTGAGGAAAAAATTGAGTTTGTTTTTGCGATAGTTGATATTAGCTGCTACTCCAAAGTTAGGTCGAAAACCCGTCACTACTTCAAAAGAACCATTAATGCCCTGTTTTCTTTCTTTTTTTAGCACAATATTGATAATACCAGACATCCCTTCAGCTTCGTAGCGGGCTGAGGGGTTGGTGATGATTTCAACCCTTTCAATTTGGTTTCCTTGTAATTGTTGTAAACCTGCCCCACCCTTGAAACTCACTAGTCCTGACGGTTTACCATCAATCAAAATCCTGACACCATCGCTTCCGCGTAGTTTGACGTTGCCTTCCGTATCTACTGACACCGAGGGGACATTACTCAAAATATCAATGGCTGTTCCGCCTGCATTGGAGAGATCTTTCCCGACGTTGAAGATTTTTTTGTCCAAAGACAACTCCATCGAGCTCTTTTCGGCTTGGACTACTACCTCATCGAGTGTTCGGGCAGAAGCTACGATTTTGAGTGTACCTAAATCGTGTGTGGGTTGCTCTTTCGACAACACAAATGAAGGTGTCTTGAATGGCCTGTAGCCGATAAACTCCACCACTGCGTAATACTGACCATAAGGAATTTCTACTGAAAGTTCCCCTTTGTCATCCGAAATAGCTCCTGATACCAGTGTACTGTCGGTATTTTTCAAAATACGAATGGTGGCATAAGCCAACGGTGCATTGGTTTG
Organism: Runella sp.; assembly: GCA_039810845.1. Lineage (GTDB taxonomy): Bacteria > Bacteroidota > Bacteroidia > Cytophagales > Spirosomataceae > Runella. Next base: position 19,636 of record JBDHXS010000026.1, read on the forward strand.
TGCATCGGTAATTTTACCTTTAATGGTAGCAGATTTCTTTGCGTTTTGGGCGTCAGCTGATTCAAAAACAAGTAGAAAGAAGCTTAAAACAGCAAAAGTTTTCAAAAGAAAGTAGGTGGGAGATACAGTATTTTTCATAATACTTACTAAAGAAGGGAAAAACGCCTATGTACTCAAAAGCGCAAAAGAAAGTTTTCCTTTTCTTGTACTTTTGAAAAGCTATATTGTAAAGTTATTGTTCCATAGAGAGCGAGAGGCTCTTTATGAAACTACTTGTAAGGATTGTGTTTGAAAGGCCAATCGTATCGCAGCGGCAACCCGTCATTTTTTAAAAGTAGTTTGTATATAAACCCTCTGTCAATGCGTTTGATGGTTTGTCTTTTGAATTGATGCTTTCAATTTGTGAAGCAAATTGCTCATCATTTTTTGTTTGTAAAAATCACAAAGCTGATTCATGACAGATTGATAAGTGAGCTTGATTATATGCCATTTGCTGTCCTCCACCCAGCGATTGAAAGTAATATAAATGTAGCTTGCGGCAGGTATTTGTTAATGCCACTAATGAAAGTAGGATACATGCCAGTAGAAATGTTTTTGATAGCGTTTAGGTAGTGATGGAAATGAGTTTTTAGACTTGACAATAGCTAAAATAGTGTCAATCAGTATGAATACAGCCCTAAAGATAAGGCACCACCGTTTCTAAGCCCATTCCTCGCGACCCTTTGATGAGTACGTAAGTGTTTTGTTGAGGATGGTCAACTATCCAGTTGTGCAGGGAAAATTTATCAGGGAAATAATAGGCTTTAGGTAACGCAGGTAGCGCGTCCTGCATTAATTTCCCTGCTAAAATCACAGTGTCAAACTTTTGTTGTGCTACCAGTCTCCCCAAGGCCAAATGTTCTTCAGGAGATTCTTCGCCCAGTTCGAGCATATCCCCCAAAATCACTATTTTACGCTCTGCTTTGAGTCGTCCGAAGTTTTCAATAGCAGCAGCCATAGAAGATGGATTGGCATTGTAGGCATCCATAATGACGGTATTTGTACCTTTTTGGATGATTTGGGAACGGTTATTGGTTGGATTGTAGCCAGCGACTGCTTGGTTAGCTTCGTAGGTGGGTACACCAAAATACGCCCCAATTGCCAAAGCGGCTGCAATGTTTTCAAAATTATACCTTCCTGTCAAGTGGGTTTGGATAATATTTCCTTGGGTATCTTGATAGCTTACAAAAGGCGAACTTTCAAGCATTTGAAGGGTATCTTTATCCAATAGATACGTTACTGACTCTTTAAAGTTACGCTCCTGTGCCATTTCCAGCAAGGTTGGATTAGCTCCGTTTATAAATACTGTACCACCCGAATCAACCAGCCAATCGTACAGTTCTCCTTTGCCTTTGCGTACTCCTTCGATTCCCCCAAAGCCTTCCAAATGCGCCTTACCAATGTTGGTAATTAGCCCATGTGAGGGTTCTGCAATACTACAAAGAAATTCAATTTCTTTCTGGTGGTTTGCTCCCATTTCTACCACAGCTATTTCATAGCTTTTATCAATTGCCAGCAAGGTCAATGGTACACCTATGTGATTATTTAGATTACCTTTGGTAGCATAGGTTTTGTATTTTTTACTCAACACCACTGCTATCAGTTCTTTCGTGGTAGTTTTACCATT
>JBDHXS010000027.1:0-21271 GCA_039810845.1 Runella sp.
CACGGTTTCATAATAGAAAAATTTAAGTATGTTCAGACTGAATGAGATAAAGCTATCGCCAGCCCCTCCTTTGGGGAGGGGCAAAACGAAAGTCTTTTGTAATAGTAGAGTTACTGCAACTTATCAGGAGCAATAGGCATTGGCACGATGTTGTTTACGGGTGGTGTGCTCTTCAAGTAGGCAAATACCGCCTGTAAGTCTTCTTCAGCCATGTTTACGTAGTTGGTCCAAGGCATAGGTGGCAATAAGGGGCGTGCGGTCGCAATCCCTTTCGATTTACCTTGGGTAAGGGCAATCTTGAACTGTTCAAATGACCAGGTTCCAATACCCGTTGTATCGGAGGTCAAATTGGCCGCAAAGCTCATTCCCCAAGGACCTACCGCCGATGTACCATCACCGCCGAATAGCATCCAGCCATTTTTTAACGCGTCTGGGATTACTTTCCCCACAGGACGGTCAGACGGGTAGCCCGACAAATGGCGACCTGGTACTACCTCTGGCCCTTTCGGCCCCAGCTGCTTAGGAGAATGGCAGTCTTGACAGCCTAATATGCCAACCAAGTATTCTCCACGCTTGATAAGCGCCGAGTCCGATAGTTCCAGTTCAGCTTTGGCAGAGTCCTTTGACTCTTGTGAAGGTTGACAAGCTGCAATAAAGAAAACGAGTAGGGCAAATGCGTAAATAGGATAGTTTTTCATTGTTGTAGTGAAAAAAGGTTAAATAATAATTATTAACTGTGAGCAAGTACTTAGTTTACAGTGTAATGAGTTTTGAGTGAGTAATAAACTGCACAAATATCATATTATAAGAAGTAGAGGTGTTATCAGAAAATGGACATTCTTTGTCTCATTTTTGACTAATGAAAAAGCCAACTGTAGAAATTTTTAATTTTTATTAACACATTTTTGACTTTCTTTTGCTCATTTTGAACAAAATGTTCTTTTCGGTCCGATAAAACTGGAATTATATGAATTTTGAGTTTGGAAAGAGATTAGAAATGGAATATTTAAACTGATATTTTTCTACGCCAATAATCTTGCCACAACTTTACCCTTTTTACTTGTTTTGTTACTGTATATTACTCAAACAATACGTGTTCGTATTGCCTCTTGGATAGCTTACAAATCCTTTCTATCAATGCACTCATCACATAAAAAAAACAAAAGCCAACCCCTTTCGAGGTTGGCTTTGCTAATAGGAAACCCAATGTAACTAAACTTTGATTTCAACATCAACACCACTTGGTAATTCAAGTTTCATCAATGCATCTACTGTTTTAGCGCTTGACGAGTGGATGTCGATAAGACGCTTGTAGGTGCAAAGTTGGAATTGCTCACGCGATTTTTTGTTCACGTGGGGTGAACGCAAAACTGTGTAGATTTGCTTCTCGGTAGGCAATGGAATCGGGCCGCTTACCACAGCACCCGTTGATTTCACTGCTTTCACGATGCGGTCAGCCGATTTGTCCACCAAGTTGTGGTCAAACGACTTAAGTTTGATACGAATTTTTTGGTTCATTGTATTTTTTGGCTCTGATTGTGTTATTAAATCCTTCGAAAGAGCCATTTACTCCGAAGGCAAATATTTTTAACGTTTACAGTTTTTAAGTTTTGAGTTTACGGTTTGTATTTGAACTTTAAACCTGTAAACCCGAAACAGTAAGTAAACTTAAAACTATCCATTTTACTTCGCAATGACGGCTTCAGCCAAGTTATTGGGCAGGAATTCGTAGTGCGAGAAAGTCAAGTTGGCAGTAGCGCGGCCTGACGACATTGTACGAAGGTCAGTTACGTAACCAAACAACTCCGACAAAGGTACATCAGCTTTGATTACTTGTGAACCAGCACGTGAATCCATTCCTTTCATAATACCACGACGACGGTTTAAGTCGCCAGTGATAGGCCCTGTGTATTCTTCTGGTGTCAATACTTCTACGGCCATGATTGGTTCCAATAATTTTGGACCTGCTTGGCGGGCAGCTTCTTTGAAGCCCAATTTTGCAGCTAATTCAAAAGAAAGTGAGTCTGAGTCAACGTCGTGGTAAGAACCGTGGAAAAGACGAACTTTCATGCTTTCCAATTGGTAGCCTGCCAACGGTCCGTTTACCATCGCTGCTTCAAATCCTTTTTGTACAGGTTGGATAAATTCGCGTGGAATAGCTCCACCTACTACTTCGTTTACAAACTGTAAACCTTTTTTCACTTCTTGACCAGGCTCATGGTCATCACGTGGTCCAATTTCAAATACGATATCGGCAAACTTACCACGTCCACCCGTTTGTTTCTTGTAAACTTCGCGGTGTTCAACGTTCTTCGTAATTGCTTCTTTATAAGCTACTTGTGGCGCTCCTTGGTTTACTTCTACCTTAAACTCACGACGCATACGGTCAATGATGATTTCTAAGTGAAGCTCACCCATCCCTTTAATGATGGTTTGGCCTGTTTCGTCGTTAGATTCTACTTGAAGTGTAGGATCTTCTTCGATTAGTTTACCAATGGCTTTTGAGAAGTTGTCTTGGTCAGCGGTTTTCTTAGGTTCAATGGCATACCCGATAACTGGCTCAGGGAAAATCATTGATTCTAAGATGATTGGGTTTTTCTCATCAGAAAGGGTATCTCCCGTTTTGATGTCTTTAAAACCTACAACCGCACCAATGTCACCTGCCTCTAAGCGCTCGATTGAGTTTTGCTTGTTGGCGTGCATTTGGAAGATACGAGAAATACGTTCTTTGTTCCCAGAACGGTTGTTCAAAACGTAAGAACCTGCTTCTAACACGCCCGAATATGCACGGATAAAACACAAACGGCCTACGTAAGGGTCAGTAGCAATTTTAAATCCTAAAGCAGCAAAAGGCTCATCCACACTTGGTTTACGAGCAATTTCAGCGCCAGTATCAGGGTGAGTACCTTTGATACTTTCTTTGTCTAATGGTGAAGGCAATAACGCCATCACGTAGTCAAGCATGGTCTGAACGCCTTTATTTTTGAATGAAGAACCGCAAAGCATCGGAACGATTTTCATATCAATCACAGCTGCACGCAATGCCGCCAAGATTTCATCTTCCGTGATTGAATCTGGATCTTCAAAATATTTTTCCATTAAGGTCTCATCGTACTCTGCTACTGCCTCAAGCAATTTTTCGCGCCACTCAGCCGCTTCTTCAACCATGTCTTCAGGAATAGGTACGATTTCGTAAGTCATACCTTTGTCGTGCTCGTTCCAAATCATACCACGGTTGTTGATTAAGTCAACAACACCTTTGAATTGGTCTTCAGCACCAATAGGTAACTGAAGTGGCACGGCATAGCTGCCAAGCATTTCTTTTACTTGCTTGCACACGTTCAAGAAATCTGCTCCTGAACGGTCCATTTTATTAACGAAGCCCAAACGTGCTACGTTATAGTTGTTGGCCAAACGCCAGTTGGTTTCTGATTGAGGTTCAACTCCATCAACCGCACTGAATAAAAATACAAGACCATCCAATACGCGCAATGACCGGTTTACTTCTACTGTAAAGTCAACGTGACCTGGTGTATCAATAATATTGATGTGGTATTTGTTATCTCTCCATTTCCAATCTACCGTAGTAGCGGCAGATGTGATAGTGATACCGCGCTCTTGTTCCTGCGCCATCCAGTCCATCGTAGCAGCACCGTCGTGTACCTCACCGATTTTGTGGCTTACGCCTGCGTAATAAAGAATCCGCTCTGTTGTGGTGGTTTTACCAGCATCAATGTGAGCAGCAATCCCAATGTTTCTTGTGAATTTTAAATCACGTGCCATGGTTGTTTGTGATTGATATTAAATCTGTTAAGTCTATTCTTTACACAAAAAATGTGTCAATACTGACACATCCCTGAAAATCAGAGCGCAAAATTAGAAGTTTTGCCCCGAAAAACCAAACTTAGATTTGTACAAAATTCAGTGTTTATACAAACACCTGTGTTTTGTTTGTATATTGCTTCGTCAAACTTAACACTTTTCATTCTTTATGCCTTCTATATTTACTCGCATTGTCAATGGCGAAATCCCTTGCCACAAGATTGCAGAAACCAACGAATTCTTGGCTTTTTTAGACGTGTTTCCCTGTGCTCCAGGGCATACGCTGGTGATTCCTAAACAGGAAATAGACTATATCTTCGACTTAGACGATGCGCTCTATGAAGGATTAATGAAGTTTTCAAAAGTGATAGCCGCTGCCGTCGAAAAAGCTGTTCCTTGTAAACGCATAGGCATAGCCGTAGTCGGGTTGGAAGTACCTCATGCTCATGTCCACCTGATTCCGATGAACAGCATGGCAGATATGAATTTCAATAATAAGCTAAAAATGACCCAAGAAGAATTGGCAGAGATAGCTCGGAGAATTCGGGAACAGTTATAGTCTGCGGGCCATAACGACACCCTCAGCCCTTTACATAAGCCAGTTTTTCTGCGACCTTTCCGTTTCGGACTTTGAAGACATCTACGCCGCGCAAATGCCAAGGTTTCCCATCTTTGGTTTTGCGATAAATCCACCTCACTACACAACGATCACCAGAAGCAAATACATCCTCTGCTTCAAAAAAAGCATCTGGATTGTTTGTAAAGAATTTTGTCCAATATGCCCTGACAGCCTCAGCTCCTACTAAACGAGCGCCATCTGGTGCTGGATTGGTGTTCTCGAAGATACAGTCTTCGGTCATGGCATTCATCACAGCATCGACATCGTGGCGATTGAAAGCTGCATTGAACTTTTCCACGACGGCAAGGGTCGCACTATTTTCTGTTTCGGTTATCATCCCTGTTTGTGTTTTTTGATTGTTAAGGCTGGTTTTACATGACGTAAAGAGGAAGGATGCCAATAGAAGAAGGGTCAATAGCTGATTCATTTGATGGATAGTTAAAAGGGTAAAGGGCTTAACAATGTCCATGAAAGCAGGGCTCAATATCCTGAAAAGGGCATCTTTACAAATGTAAAAAGAATAAAGATATTTTCCAAATAAAAAGCCAGTATAACTACCTGAAATTCAGGTAAATTTGAGCCTTTAGATAGCGTGCTGGAATTTGCAAATATTCTGTTTAAATTCCTCAATAGCGATTAAAGGACGTAACAGAGTTGAAAACCTTATTTACAATCGGCATAAGTAAAGGTTTTACTATAGGTAGAAATGCCCGAGCCGTCCAGAAATTTGGTGAGGGATTGTTCCGAGAGGGGGAAATTGGTGGTATTGTAAGTATAGGTATAAGTAATTTCAGTAATGGCTTTTCCTGCTTCATAGTCGGTGCGTTTGGTGGCATTCCCACCAGCACCCGTGGTAAACAACGGAAACTTAATGTAATCGGCATAATAGCCTAAAACACTGAACGACCATCCTTTGAACGAATCGTACAACGATTTTTTGTTGTCATAACCACTCAGTACAATGCGATAAAGTTCCTGATTGGTGCGGGTATCGGTGGTAAGGGTTTCTGTAACGTTGCCTTGGGTGTCGCGTTTGATGGTGGTTTGTATTCCTTTCGAGTCGGTCACTTTCACGATGCGTTGGTTTGCATCAGTCTCAAAGTTAAGCGTGTAGTTGACATAGGCAGAGTCTGGCGTCTTGACCACCGTCAGGCGGGTTAAGGCTCCTTGGGTGTTGTATTCCAATTTTTCTTCTACCTCTCCATCGACCACTTTCACCAATCGGTTGTTTTCATATGTATATTGAGCAGTAGCGACGGATTTTAACTGGCCACTAGTATTGTCTTTAACAGATACGTTTAATCCTTGCGGCAACCCGTTGGCATTGTAGAGGTAATCCAGTTTGTAAGCATTGTTGACACCCGTTTCGCTGCCAATGTTGCAGGTAGGAGTAGGTACAGGGGCAGGTTCTTTCTCTTGACAGGAAATAAAAGCAAATAAGGACAAAATAAGAATGGCTTTTTTCATGGAGTGGATTCTAATAAACTGATTATTGACAACTTACACAACACAGATTTTCGCTTTTCCGCAAAGAAGTTTTTAGAAAAAGACAGCTTTATGGCTCTTTTGGATATCGGTGATTGTATTGGTTTGCTTGTTTTCTATCTTTCTTTAAGCTACAAAGCTACACAGAAGCCAGTGTTTTTGAAAGTTTATCGTTGGAAGTTGTGTGGCCTGTGGGACATGAGGCAACGGTTTTACAGACCAAGGAGTAGAATTTTGATACACAGAATCCAATTAGTTAGTCTTTGTGAAATTGGCAGAAACTATGGCTCGATTCAGCCCCTTCCAAGTCATGGTTGAATCGCCTAACTCAGTTTCCAAGGTAAAATTTTCTCCAATAAGACCAATAGCAGACAGGTAGTCTGCATCAGCAGTGGTAAGGTTTAATCCTGGTTGGTAGTGGTAATCAATGAACAAGACACCTTTCGTCTTCGGGTTATTTTGCGTAGGCCAAAGTTGAACATGAATTGGATAGTCTTTAGCTCTAAATCGTAAAGTGCCTCCTAAATGCATTACTCGTTTATCGCCCACTTCGCCAGACCAAGAAACCAACGTTAAAGTAGCGACTTCCTTCAAAAGAGTGTCTTTAGTAATTCCGGTGGAATGATAAACCGAAGCTTGTTTTTGAGCACTGATCTGAGCGTACCGTAGCTGCCATATGCCTACCAATTGAGGTCGAAGTTGATTGTTAAATTGAATAGTTAATTCGGTTGGCGTTGGATTTGTTTTAGCCGAATCGCACCCCCAAAAACAGAAGCAACAAGCGATAGCAATAAGCTTTAACATTGTATTGATAAATTTTTGATTTGTGTGGAAATTGGAAGGCTATTGGATAAATGAAGTGGTACTTGCTGTGTAACAAACAGGCCAGTAATGTTTGGTTCGGGGTTGTCTTTCAGAACAGCCCGAACAACAGGAATTTTAGGCTTTTTTATCCAATGGCATCAAGATAAACTTCATTGAAGCAAAAAGCAGTCAAAAAATGAAATATATCAGGTTACAATTTACAAGGGGCTGTGGAGACACAGCCCCTTGTAAAAGCATTTGCAATAATCCATATTCTTACAACCCATAAGCCGTTTCTTCTACAATATAATCAACGACGCGACTCAAATCTTTGGTAGATTCCCACACGGCCAACTGACGGTCAGCGCCAGTTCCCATTTCCAGAATTTTATGAATATATTCTACTTCCTTGCGACTGCCCAATTCGTCAATCACATCGTCCACAAATTCGAGTAATTCTTGGGCAAGAGTATAGTATGGTACTTCCTCTTTCCGGCCAAAATCAATCAATTTTCCTTGGATACCGTATCGAGCTGCTCGCCATTTATTTTCATTGATAAGAATTTTACGGTAATGCTGAAAATTCAGATTTTTGCTCATCAACTTATAAATTTTTACCACCAATGCTTGCATTAATGCCGCCAAGCAAATGGTTTCTTCGGCCCGCATCGGGATGTCGCACACGCGGTATTCGATGGTATTGTAAAAGGGATGCAGACGCATATCCCACCAAATTTTCTTACCGTTGTCAATACAGCCTGTTTTGATCAATAAATTGACGTAATCGTCGTAATCGTGTGCTGTCTCAAAATATTCGGGAATACCAGTTCGTGGAAATTTGTCAAATACCTTGGAACGGTACGATTTAAAGCCCGTATTGCGCCCGCACCAAAAAGGAGAATTGGTAGAAAGCGCGTAGATATGTGGCAAAAAATACGTAAGCGAATTGAGCAGTTTAACGCCAGTATCGCGGTCAGGAATGCCGATATGAACGTGCAGACCGAAAATCAGGTTTCCGCGTGCTACGTCACGCATTTCGTCAATGAGCTTGTCGTAGCGTTCGTTAGGTGTAATGAGCTGGTCTTGCCAATCCGAAAATGGGTGCGTACCTGCTGCTGCAATTTTAAGATTTTGCTGGGCAGCCAAATCAATAATCATTCTACGCAAGTAGGTTACTTCTTGGTAAGCCTCCTGAATATTGGTGCAGATGTTAGTCCCTACTTCCACGACTGCTTGGTGCATTTCGGCAGTGACCCGCTCTTTGAGGATGATTTTACCATCCTCTACAATCTTTGACATGTGAGAGCGCAACGCGCGGGTTTCGGGGTCTATGGTTTGGAATTCTTCCTCGATTCCGATGGTAAATTTGTGCATATGTTTTCGGTAGTTTACAGTTTTCAGTAGGCAGTTTATAGTAAGCAGTTTACGCTGCCTACCGCTAACTGTAAACTGCCTACTGCGGCCTTATTTCTTTTTCGGGGCTTTTTTAGCGGGTTCTTCTGCTTTGGCTTTTGGCGCAGCTTTTTTAGGCTTTTCTTCGGTTTCAGTTTGTTCTACATCTCCTTTGGCCAGGTTGGCGATGGGCAAATTCATGGCCGAAGTACGCACAAAACTTCCCCAAGTGAGGTTAGTCTTGCCTTCTTTGTGGGCTTTGGCTTTTTCGATGGCCATTTTAGCGGCATTTTCTACAATCCAATCAAAGTTTTCCTGACCTACTGAGTGAATATCAGCATCTGGGGCAGGGTTGCAGAAGTCAATTGCATAAGGGACACCGTTGTGAACGGCAAACTCTACCGTATTGAAATCATAACCAAGTGCTTTATTGAGTCGCAATACATAATCGGTAATGGTCGCGATTAATTTTTTATGGGCCTCGCCTGTAGTTTTGGGCTGGGTAGCATAGCGCAAATGATGCGGATTGCGCGGCTCGTAAGGCATGATGTGGACGTATTTGCCTCCAAGACAATAGCAACGGTAATAATCTTCAAAAGTTACTTCGCTTTGGAGAAGCATCACCAATTGCTCTGTTTCGGCATGTTTGGCCCACAAGTCGTCCATATCGTGGATTTTATAGACGCTTTTCCATCCGCCGCCCGCGTGAGGTTTCATATAGGCAGGAAATCCTACATAATCAAACATTTCACCCCAAGCCATTGGCATTTTAAGATTACGGAAAGAGCTTTCAGAAGTGTCGGTTGGGCGTTCTTTGGAAGGCATGAGTACTGTATTGGGTACAGGAACGCCCAATTTTACCGCCAGCGCATTGTTAAAAAATTTCTCATCGGCACTCCACCAGAAAGGGTTATTGATAACAGCTGTGCCACAAAGCGCCGCGTTCTTCAGAAAAGCACGATAAAACGGCACATCTTGAGAAATACGATCAATGATTACGGCGTAGTCAGTGGCTTCACCTTGTACCACGCGGTCAATAAGTACGGGCTCGGCTACTATATCCTTGCCATCCAATTGATTAACGCGCTCGACAAATGCTTGTGGGAAAGTGTTTTCCATCCCGTGTAAAATTCCTACTTTTTTCATGATTTTTAGAAGCCCCCATCCCCAATGGGGGAGTTTTTTAGTTTGTTTAATTGAATAAACCCCTTTGGGGAGGAGTTTTTATAATCCCATTTGTGATATGTATTCAGGAAACATTTTGTTCCAAAGTGGCCAGTCGTGGCTTTCCCAGCCCCTGATATCAAGCCAATGATGGATGCCTTTTGCTTTCAATATTTGTGACATCCTCACATTGTCGTTGAGACAAATATCCCATTCTGACGTTCCCAATACAATTTTCATGTGGTTGTATTTCCAGCCATCTTCGTTTTGCATAAAATCCACTGGATTGTTGAAATAGACGGTGTCGTCGCTGTATCCCTCCAAAAAACTGCGGATGTCGAAAGCCCCACTCATACTAAACATATAGGCCACTTTATCAGGATGCTTAAAGGCAAAATTTAGTGCGTGATACCCTCCAAAACTACATCCTGCCACAGCTATTTTGTCAACATTGGATTCATGCCTAATGGCTGGAACGAGTTCATCGTTGAGAAAACGATCATAAATAGCATGATTGTGGGCACGTACTGACGGATGCAGATGCTTGGCATACCAACTATCTTTGTCAATACTATCTATCAAGTACAACTTAATTTTACCCGTTTCAACAAACCAGCGTACTGAATCTGTCAATCCAAAATCCTTGTTTTGGTGATAGCGACCCATGGAAGTTGGAAAGAGCAAGATAGGGTAGCCCCAATGCCCAAACACCAGCATTTCAATATCCCGTCCGAGGGTTGGTGAGTACCATTTTTGATATGTTTCTTTCAAGGTTGATAAAGTGTTAGGTGGAGAAATAATTTGTCGAAATATAGACAAAAAGTGAGAATGTCAAGATTCTGAACCAAAAATTGTGTAAAACTGTATTTCCGAATACCTTTGAAACCATTATGAAAAGTTAAAAGTTAGGAAGAGAAGAGTGAACAAAAGGTTTATTGGTTCTAACCACCTCATCAAAAATGACGCGACTTAGTGTAAATATCAACAAAATAGCCACACTGCGCAACTCGCGTGGCGGAAACAATCCAAATGTTGTTAAAACAGCTCTTGACTGCGAAAGTTTTGGCGCACAAGGAATCACGGTACATCCTCGTCCCGACGAGCGGCACATTCGTTACCAAGACGTGTTGGATTTAAAAGAGGTGGTTACAACCGAGTTTAATATTGAAGGCAATCCTACCGAAGCTAAATTTATAGAACTGGTACTCAAGGCCAAGCCTGCTCAAGTAACTCTTGTGCCAGATGCCTTGGGAGCCATCACTTCCAATGCAGGTTGGGATACCATCAACAACCGTACACGATTAACCGATTTGGTTCATATTTTCAAATCAGAAGGAATTAGGGTATCGGTTTTTGTAGATCCTGTTGAAGCCATGGTAGAAGGGGCTAAAGTTTGTGGTGCAGACCGCGTGGAGTTATATACCGAACCTTATGCCGAGCAATACTTTCACGACCGTGAAAAGGCCGTTGCACCCTATGTTCGTGCGGCCAAAATTGCCCACGAATTAGGACTCGGCCTGAATGCAGGACATGATTTGAGTTTGGATAATTTGCGCTATTTGAAACAACAAATCCCTCATTTAGACGAAGTTTCCATTGGACATGCGCTTATTTGTGATGCGCTATACTACGGACTCGAAAATACCATTCAAATGTATTTGAGGGAATTAGAATAGTTGACAAGTCCACACAAAAAGCGCGAAAGGCAAAGCGGTTATAGTATGCAGAGGGTTGTTTGATAAAAAGCCAAACTGTAAACCCTAAACAGGAAACAAGATTTCCGCAGGGCGGACTCGTCCTTCGTTGGACTGACAAACTAAGTATCAGCTAATATCCGTCAGGGTGATGATTTTGTCGTTTTTAAATTGGAAAATAGAGCGGCCTTCTAACTGAATTCTGTCGCCTTTTTTGAGCCCCATTGGCAAATCCATGGCCAAAACGGCTTCGTAATCCACTTCAATTTCACAAGAGTCATTTTCGTGTTTGAAAGATATGATGGTTTGGCAACGTTCTGAAAAATAGCCTTTTGACTGCTCTGCTTGCTGACGAATGGCCTCTTTGCCTTCTAAATGAAGATTGACTTCGCCATTGGCAACGTTCTCAAACTGCACATTTGCGTCGAGGTGAGCCAACATCCCTTCTACGTCAAATTGGTTGTAGGCTTCGACGTATGCCTGTATGATTTGTTCGCGTTCTTGCATAGAAACTTGGTGTAATGTGAGCACAATTTTACGCTTTTTTCAAAATTTCATCCGTAAAATGGGCACGTTGTTTGGGTTGAGAAAATTTCTCTTGGTTAAAATCACTCGATTTTCCGCGCGGTACCGAAAGGGAAGCCCACTGCGTAGCAAGCATTTTGCCAATAAAAACCATTTGACCTACGTGGTAAGGATAATGCGCCAATTGTCGATGAATGGCTTCCGTTACGGTATGGCCTTGATTGCGGATGTAGATAATGCTGGTGAGGTCGTCAGGACTTAGTGAATCAAGGGCTTGAAAAAGACAGGCCCACCCTTCTTCCCATTGCTCAAGTACTACTTGTCGGGTAGGCGCGTCGTTGTCAAATTCGGCATCGCGGTTGCGGCTTTCCTTTTCTCCATCTGTGGTCAAAAAGTTGGTCCAACGTGAAAGCATATTGCCCCAAAGGTGCTTTACAATGGTTGCTATGCTGTTGCTTTCTTCGTTGTAGTTCCAAAACAGCTGCTCATCGCTGAGCTGTTGCATGGTTTTATCGCCCAGCAGTTTATAGTATTCAAATTGCTTACGAGCGCTTTCAATAAAATCGTTTTGCATGGCAAAAGAAGAGGTTGGACAAACGTGATTTGACAGAGTTGATGTTATTTCTGTCTAAAAGTAACTAATTTTTGATAACATTCTTCGACGTTTTTTTCAAAGCGATACTGTACGTTCAACCCGTATTTGTTCCAAAAAATGCGCGTCGTGCGAAACTACGAGTAGTGTGCCTTGGTACTCATTGATGGCGGTAATTAAAATGTCAATGTTTTGAATATCAAGGTTGTTGGTCGGTTCGTCCAGCACAATCAGGTCAGGAGCTTGGCTTCCAATCGTGAGGCAACACAGCATCAAACGCATTCGCTCGCCGCCACTCAACGCGCCGCAAGGCTTGTCCCAGGTTTCTTTGTCAAACAAAAACCGATGCAAACGAATCTTGATTTCGTGTTCTTGCAGTGCCGCGCTGTTGGCACGTTGTGCTTGTTGTAAAACGCTCAAACGCGGGTCAATCAATGAATAATCTTGATCAATATACACCGCTTGCCCCACCGCGCGATGCAACGTTCCTGCCGATGGTTGGAGCGAACCCAACAGGAGTTTTATCAAGGTGGTTTTGCCCGAACCGTTCAATCCTTTCAACGCAATGCGCTCACCGCTAACGATTTGGAAGTTTAAGTTTTCCAACCAAAGCGACTTGTGACCATAGTCAAAATTGAGTTGGTCGGCCGTAAATAAGATTTTTCCTTTGTGCAAAAAAGAGTTGTTAAACCCAAACTTCATCTTGTCGATGTCGGGAAGGGACGAGCGGAGTTCGCGAAGCTCTTGGGCAAGGCCGTCAATTTTTTCACTATGAACACTCTTTAGCTTTGAGGTGCTGTTTTCGGCATTGTTTCTCAGGGTATTCATCATAATGCGCGCCACGCCTGCTTTTTCTTGCTTCTGTTTTCCGCGCGCATCCAGTTTTTGTTGGCGTTCGAGGGTTTCTCGTTCCTTTTCTTTGGCTTTTCGAAGTGCTTTTTCACGACTTTGAACGTCATGCTGGAGGGCATTCGACTGGATTTCTTTTTGTTCGGCGTAAAAATCATAATTGCCGCCATATACCGTAATTCCTCGCTTCCCGAGTTCGCAGACGGTATCAAGTAAATTGAGCAAGGTGCGGTCGTGGCTGACGACGATGAGCGTTTTTGAGGTGGACTCAATAAAGTCGTAAAGCAATTGCCTCGCTGCCGTATCTAGGTGATTACTAGGTTCGTCGAGCAAAACAAGGTCAGGATTGTGAATGTCGATTCCTGCTAAAAATACCTTTGTTTTTTGCCCACCACTCAACGACGCTAACAATTCTGTAAGCTTAATTTCGGTGAGCTGCCAATAGGCAAAAGCCTCTTGAATCCGTTCTTCTAGCGTCCAATCGTCGTCGAGTACAAGAAGGTGTTCTTCGGTGACATTACCTGCCAATATTTCTTGCAAAGCAGTTAGTTTTTCGGCGACGCCAAGTGCCTCAGCGACCGTTAGGTGGTTGAATTGACCCACTACTTGTGGTATATAATACGGAGTCGTTTGTATGGCCCGTTGGCCAGTGGAAGGAGGTAGTTCACCCGCAATAATTTTTAGCAAGGTTGATTTTCCTGAGCCATTGTTGCCAATCAAAGCGATTTTTTCGTGGGTATTTACGGTCAAATGAAGGTCATCAAACAACCGCGATTTGTTGGGATGTGTATAGAAAATATTCTGGAGAATCAGCATGATTTCTTTCTTTTGGAGTGAATAAAAAAGCACGTGCCGCCGCATCGCGACGGGGCTATTTATTGAATCGGAAAGAAAGTGAATCTCACATGGAAGTAGAAAATTGGGCGCAGATGGGCTGTTGTATCTGACGCCGAAATGATGCGACAAAGGTAAGGGGAATTTTAATATTTAGGAAGACATCTCAAATTTTTGCCGCCAAACCGCCATCAGATAACACCGTGAGTGTGGTTCATTGGGGTTAAATTCAACAAATTCTTTTTGGGCCAAAATCGCCCGATTGTAATCACTGAGAAGTCCGTGTTCATTAAAATCATCTGGCATGAGGGTGCTTGCTATTCCCGTACAATTGGTTAAAGTACTGATTGAATAGGCGTCATCCAGTAGGTCATAACCTATAAATTCAAAGCCATCGAGCGCTATTTGATGACAAGCTTCGGTAGGCTCTTTTACGACCGCAATCAATTGATAATGAAGAGACTTTATTCGTTGAAGTACGTAATCAATAGAGCTATAAAAGCCAGTCAACCAGACGCCATCGCAAATAATATACGTCCAGTCCTCACTGTTTTTGTAGTCTGGTTCGACGACAGAGGGGTTGAGCAACGCGTCCAAAGAAACCATTTCTTTCAAATGATGTAACCCGTACCAAGCCGCATAGTCATCCCATGAATGTCCATGAGCGTGGTACTGAGGCGTAAAGGGAGCGATGGCGTTGTACCAAAAAGTCATAAGAATGTTTGTTTACAAACGATAGTCGAAAAACAATCTTACAAGGATAACAAGAAGACTAAAGACTTGCCAAGTTTTTAGATTTGCGAAGTACAAACTTGGAAAGTCTAAACCTCCAACGCAAGGAGCGCAAGGTAAGGGTCGCCTTCCAGACCCAAGACCCGTGCAAAGGCAGGCTCAGTCTTGTATCCTTGTCGCTTCAGCGAAACAATCTGCTGCCGAAAAGCTTCGCCGTGTTGGGTGAGGAGTTTGTTTTCAATCAGCATGTGGCGGTAGGCGTTTTGATTTTTGGTGGGAATGTTTTGGCCAAATACCTCAATTTCAAACCCATCGACTATAAAATGTGCAACGACGGCTTGATGAGTGGGATTTTTCCAAAAGGTAAAATTGGGATAATGGCCAAACAACGAATGGAGCACCGTCGCAAATTCGCTTTTGTCTGACCACTGACAAATGATGTCAAGATCGCTGCTTTCGATGTCAATATTGATAGGAATCGTACCGACCAACACAGGCGAAAATGGCGCGAGTTGTGCCAAAATTCGGTGGTTGGTCAGTACGTCGTACGCGCGTTGTTGTCGCTCGTTTCCCGTTTTTAAATAGTCTATGGTGTCAAATTTCATTCAAATGAGGCATTTTACCTTGACGGTATTCGCGATACAGTCGTACAATGTCTTCCTGCGTATCGCCAATAAACGGCCCGTGGCTGACGATGGGAGCTTGGTGAGGCTGTCCTGCGTACAGGACAAAACGAGCGCCTTGTTCGGTACTTTGAACATGGAGTTCGCTTGCCGTTTCGTTCAATGAATCCAGCCATCCTACTTGGCCTTTCTCTAACTGGCGACCGCCAACGGTTACACTTCCCTCAAGAACGTAAACAAATCCGTTGTAGTGTGCTGGAATCTGTTGGGTGGCTTCCGAGGTGGCATTGAGTTGAAAATCAACCAAGGTAAAAGGGGTGTGGTTGTGCAAAGGTGAGGTGAGGCCATGGCTACTTCCACTATATACCCGAATCGTACCTTGCTCGTTTTGGAGCGTAGGTACATTGTCGAGCGTTAATTTTTGCCAAGAAGGTTCTATCCACCGTTTTTCGGGCGGCAAAACCAACCACAATTGTAAAATCCGAAGCATGGTTTGTGCCGTAATCTCTTCGGTGTGCACAATCCCTCTTCCTGCCGTCATGATTTCGAGGCTTCCTTTCTGCCATTCTTTATCATTCCCATCAACAACAAAAGTGACGGTTTCAAAACCCGCGTGTGGGTGCGGACCTCCTACGGGTGGGCCACCAGGTAGGTTGAGCTGGTCGTCCATGAGTAAAAAAAACGGGTCGGTTTGAGGGAAATGTTGCCCGTCAATGAGTGCTGCCGCAGCATGGCCTTTTCCCAAAAAGCCTTGATGGAATTTGGGGGTAAAGG
Source organism: Runella sp. (assembly GCA_039810845.1). Classification (GTDB taxonomy): domain Bacteria; phylum Bacteroidota; class Bacteroidia; order Cytophagales; family Spirosomataceae; genus Runella. The sequence goes on from JBDHXS010000027.1 coordinate 15,910, forward strand.
CAAATTTAATGGTACGTTGGTTCATAGCTGTAGTTGATTGAAATACTTAATGCGTTGTTAAATTAGGCGAAAATACGCGTTGGAGCAAATCGGGGAAACGCACGGCAATGGTAATCCAGAGAACCACCTGCACGCCGACGGCCATTCCGACAGGTTGCTGGTGTTGGAGGTGCGTTGCGATGGCACCGCCCATGTAGGCGATGAGAAAGAAAGCACCAATGATGGCCGTTCGTGGAACGAGAAACAATACCAACGACACAATTTCAATAAATCCGATGAGACGGTACGTATGGGCATCGATGCCAATGGCGCTCGCTTGGGCGATAGCGGCTTCGTTTTGGGTAATTTTTAGGAAAGCACTAAAAGCAAATAATAGCCCTAAAACAGCGGTTAAGACCCAGCCCGTAATTTTAATTGATTTGGATGACATGGTTTTTAAATTTTTGATTTCGGGGCAAAGTTCTTTTAAATTGCTATACATTTGTAATCTGTTACAAAAAGGATACCGATTACAAAATGGATACCATACACACAAAAGAAACCTGTCAAAAGTCGATTTTGGCCATTCGAGATACGTTGGATGTCGTGGGTGGAAAGTGGAAACTTATTTTGCTGACCGTTTTAAGGACGGGGCCGCGGAGGTTTAGAGAATTGTCGCGGGAGGCGGGGATTTCGCCGAGAATTTTGTCGAAAGAGTTGCAGGAGTTAGAAATGAACGAGTTGGTGAACCGTACTGTTCAAAACACGAAACCAATCACGGTAGAGTACTCACTTACGCCTTATAGTGAAAGCTTAAATGAGGTATTGAATTCGATGCAGCACTGGGGCGTCGAACATCGCAGGAAGATGATTCGTTAAAAAAGCTGAGGTTAATTATTTTCCAATTCGGAAGTATTAACTGCTTTTTATCCCTACTCTGTAATTTCAATAATATTGTTTTCGGGGTCTAAAATTACACTTTCATAGTAGCCATCTCCAGTCACTCTTGGTAGCCCAACTATTTGAAATCCATCTTGTTGTAGTTGAGTTGTTAAGTGATCTACTTTTTCTTTACCCCCAACCGAAACAGCCAAGTGGACAATTCCGAATTGTTGATTTTCAAACGTTTGGGATACACCATTTATTTCTGGTTTGTGCATCAATTCGAGGCGAGCTCCTTCCTCGAAAGTCAAAAAATACGATTGAAAATTTTTTGTAGGATTATGGTATTTGGTGTTTGAAACAGCTCCGAAGTAAGTTTCGTAAAACTCTCTCATTGGTTCGAGGTTTTGTACCCAGATAGCGATGTGTTCGATTTTCATGTTTTTATTTTTTTGCAATATTTTGCAAAATTGCTCATTTTTGCAAAATAATTAATGTAATTTTCTACCAACAACAACCCGTACAAACATGAGCTTCCGTGACGATGCGATTGAATTAGATTTGAAAAAAGCACGCTTTGCCCTAAAAGCCATTTTTTTGGTGTGTGGTATTGGTATTTCGAGTTGGGCACCGATGGTTCCTTATACCAAAGACCGACTTAGTTTCGATGACGGTAGAATGGGTATTTTGTTGTTGTTCTTGGGAGCTGGAGCAATCATCCTGATGCCTATTTCGGGTTGGTTGATAACCAAAATAGGTTCGTTGAAAACGATGATTGGTGCTGCATTGGTGATGTCATTGTCATTGCCGCTGTTATTGCTCATGGATTCGTCGGTGGCCATGGCGGCGATGCTTTTTGCGTTTGGTGCAGGTCTTGGAAGCATTGATGTCGCCATGAATGCCCACGGGGTTCAGATTCAAAATTTGTCGGAAAAGCCCATTATGTCGTCCATCCATGGCTTTTTTAGCGTAGGAGGGTTGGTAGGGCCGTTGGCCATTGGGTTGTTGATCAAATCAGGCATTACGCCTCTGATGGCTGCTATTTCGGTGGCAGTGCTTATGATGTTGATTGTACTTACTCAGTTTCGTTTTTTGATGGATGCCGCTACCGAAGCAAAAGTGAATCACCGATTTACAACTGAAAAAACCGAAGTAAACGCAGGCGGAGCCTCTTGGCTCAATGCCCAAGTGCTTTTTTTAGGAGCCATGTGTTTTGCGGTGTTTTTGGCTGAAGGAGCCATGCTCGACTGGAGCGCCATTTTTCTTCGCGATAACCGAGGCGTAGAGGAAGCCCTCTCGGGGGTGGGTTACGCGGCGTTTTCGGTCGCCATGGCGGTCATGCGTTTGGTAGGCGACAAAGTTGTTTCCAAACTTGATACCAAAACCGTGGTGTCGGGAGGGGCGTTTGTGGGGGTCGCAGGTTTTGCCCTCATTGTCGGAACGCCTTGGCTTATTGGAGCTTTTGCAGGGTTTGTTTTGGTAGGAATCGGCGCGGCCAATATTGTTCCTGTGTTTTTCAGTGAAGGCGGACGACTTAAAAATGTGCCAAGTTCGGTTGCCCTTGCGGCCATTACGAGCATGGGCTACGCAGGTCAATTGGCAGGCCCAGCCATTTTAGGGTTTATCGCCCAACAAACGTCTTTATCGATAGCCTTTGGCTTTACGGGCTTTTTGCTGTTGTTGGTGGGTGTAGCGTATGGTAGGAAGTAGGCGTGGTGAGGGTTGCTCACAACCCGATTCCTCGTGCGAAGGGTTGCTTACAACCCGATTTTGCCTGTGTTGAGGGTTGCTTACAACCCGATTTAACGCACGCCAACATTGGAAAAGGGGCAGGTTGTGAGCAACCTGCTTCACGTTTGACACGTTTGAAAAAAAAAAAAACTCAAAAAATGCTAAAAGAGGAGCGTTTTGACCATATTTTGAAAGTCATAAAAGCGACCAATAAAGCTTCGTTTGAAGAATTGGCGTTGAGTTTGAACGTCTCAGAAGATACCGTTCGTCGGGATATTGAAGTACTTGCAAAGAGTGGATTGCTGGTCAAAGTGCGAGGAGGGGCCATTAGTCCGTCAGTGAGCCCGTTGTCGTTTCAAGACCGCGCAGATATGTTTCCAGACGCTAAAAAAGTAATAGCACTCAAAGCTCAACAACAGCTCTTGGGTGCCAAAACCGTGTTTATCGACGGAGGCACGACCATGTTAGCGTTTGTTTCAAGTATTCCGATTGATGCGAGTTTTCGACTGATAACCAATAATATAGCGTTGCTTCCGCTGTTGTCGGCACACCATGGAATCGAAGTGATTGTATTGGGGGGGAATTATAACCGAAGTACGCAAACCAACGTGGGCGTTCAAACGTGCCTCGAAGCCCAAAAGTACCAAGCCGACGTGTATTTTATGGGAGCGTGTTCGATAGACAGCCAAATCGGAATCACAGCCTCTATCCAAGATGAAGGAGAAGTGAAGAAAATCCTGATGGCTTCGGCTCGAAAAACAATCGTATTGAGCAACAAAGAAAAGCTCAAAACCGTCGATTTTTTTAAGGTATGTGAACTTTCGGCCATCAATACCCTTATCACTGACTTATCAAGCAGCGACCCTGTACTCGACGACTACCGAAAATTTGATATTGAGATTTTGTAATCAGGGGTAAAAAAGATGAGGCCCAAACGAATGGTTGGGCCTCATTTGTTTATGAATTAAGGGTCAATAAGAATGCGTCGAGTCGCTCCAACGTCGAAGTAAGACCTTCCTGCATTCCCATTTGGATAACCGTTTCTAGGTCTGAAAGCGAATTGTAGGTTACGACGGTTTGAACAAGCGTATTGGCTTCCAAATCCGAAAAAGTAGCATTCCAGTGTGCGCGGGGCAATTCGGCATTGAGGGCTCCGTTGGCATCGCTAAAACCATCAAGGCCTGTATAGCCTTCAATGGGTTGAACGGTTTCATAATCCATCCGACACCAGTATTCTACGCCCGTAGGGTCAACCATGGCATAATGCCAGTAGCCTCCCGAACGAAAATCCATGTGCTTGGTTTTGGTGGTAAAGGGCTGAGGGGCATACCATTGATTGAGGAGTTCACTTTTGGTGTGGCAATCCCAAACCAATTGTCGGTTGGCACGAAACTCGCGGCGTACAGTGATGGTGTTTTGGGCTTTATCAACGATAAAGTCAAATTGTAAATGGGCTGTTGTCATGGCTTTTGTTGGTTTTGTATGGTTTGTAATAAAATATCAAGCTGGTTGAAACGCGTTTCCCAAATTTTCCTAAACTGCTCAAGCCATTTGTCGATTTCTTTCATTCGTTCTAGCTCAAGTGTATAGTAAATCTCGCGGCCTTTGTGTTCCTGTTTTACCAATTCACACTCGGTCAGGATGCGTAAGTGCTTTGAAACTGCCTGGCGTGTGGTGTCAAAATGTTCGGCAATCGAATTGGGAGTCATTGACTGCAACGCAATCAACGCAATAATTGCCCGTCTCGTAGGGTCAGCAATAGCCTGAAACACGTCTCTTCTCATTGTTGTTTTTTTGTTTTTGAAACTAATTGGTTGCAAATATATGTGCAGCTTTTTGGTTTCTCAAATTCTTTTTGAAATTTTTTTCAGTTTAAAGGTTGGGGTTTACGGATTCCCGTTTGCATCTTGAGTTCTTTAGATAAAAAAAGCTGCCTGGGTATGGCAGCTTCTTCAGAAGAGAGTTTATTGATTAGAGCAAATGAGCATCAAAGGTAATTTCTAATTTGTAGGCTTTTGCTGATTTTTCTATTGTCGTATTGATTGATGTTTTGTTTGATTTATTTAATCATGTAAAGGTGCGGCGAATTGCCAATTGCTTCAATGGATGCTTTTCCGCTTTTATTGTACTTTTTCCTTCTATTTGATGTGAGAAATAGTTTTTGCCACGTTACCGCAGTGTCAGGCTCATCCAAAAAATACCTATTCCTAATGCTTGTTGGGGCGACTGAGGTGGGAGTTTTTGGATAATGTATCCCACATAAAGACCCAATAAAAGGAGTAAGGAAAAAGTAGATAGCTGATGGGCAACGAGATCACTAACGTATTTTTTGTAACCTAAATCTCGTAACGTTCCGTTTAGAATAGCCAAGATGAGCATAGGAAGCCACGCAATGAAGTATTTTAAGAAGAAATTCATAGTGTCAAGTGTCTCCAAAGTCATAAAAAAGTTGAGTGTTTTCTCAACTTTTTTATGACTTTGGAGAGCTTCACTTACGACTTTTGTCACTTAGTTGAACCGTAGAATCCTACTTAATTAATGATTTCACCTTTGTTGTTGTCCAATTTTTTACGAAATGTTTGAATCTCCTGTGGTGTTTGGTTGTCCCATTCAGTCACTTCACCCACAATTTTTAAGGGTGCTTGTGAGCGATAAGAACGAGTTAGATTGCCTGGGAATTTTTTATCTGTGAGGTTCGGGTCATGCTCAAAACTACCCGTTGGTTCAATGATATACACGCGTTCGGAACCATCGCCTTTGGCCAAGGCTG
>JBDHXS010000028.1:0-21213 GCA_039810845.1 Runella sp.
TGAAACCGAAAGCCCTTACATCGTCGTGAATCTCGACGACGCTTGCCGTCGCCAACAGTTAGGAGAAGGATGGTTTGCTACGCTTGAGGAGGTTCCCAAACAAGCGATTAGCATGTCGATTCGGCAAATTATGAAATCGGCAGCCCTTATTTGTTCGGTGCCCGATGAGCGTAAAGCCGAAGCGGTGAAAAATTGCTTAACGGGCGAAATTAGCCCCTTTTTTCCCGCCAGTATTTTACAAAACCACCCCAATTGTGGCATGTATTTGGACAAAGCATCAAGCAAGTATTTATCTTAAAACAAATTAGTAACCCCTATGCCAAACCGTCGTAAGTTTCTAAAAAAGAGCAGTATAGCGAGTATTGGAATGGTAGGGTTGGATGTGCTCAATCCGTTTGAAAACGATATTTTTTCCCCTTTACCCCTCATGAATTTCAACGAAACTACGGAGAACCTCATCGGACTGTACGGGCCTTGGGCGGTATCGCTCATTGAGAGCAAACTTCCATCGCTTTCTTTTCGGCGTAACGAGTGGACGAATCTCGCTCAATGGCGTGAGATGGCCAAGCAACGTTTAATTGAGCGTTTGGGAGTTCCTGATATTGGGGAAATGCCTCAAGTGACGCTTAAAAAACAATACGAGTACGACGGGCTTCACATTGAGGAACTTACGTGGCAGCTTCCCTACGGACGACCCACGGAAGGTATTTTGTTAAAACCAGCCAATGCAAAAGACCCTTTGCCTGCCATTTTGGCTTTCCACGACCACGGAGGGAATAAGTATTTTGGGACTCGAAAAATCACGAAAACGTCGGATCAACAGCATCCGTTGATGAAGGAACATCAGCAGGAATACTACGAAGGAATGGCGTGGGCCAACGAAATCGCCAAGCGCGGTTACGTGGTGCTGGTGTCGGATGCGTTTCCATTTGCCAGCCGACGCGTATGGATGCAAGATGTTCCTGCGCACCTTCGTCGTGGCTTGAACGACAACGACCCCGAAAATTCGGAGAATATTCGCAAGTACAACGAGTGGGCTGGCGAGCACGAACACGTAATGTCCAAATCGTTGATGAGCGCGGGTACTACGTGGGCGGGGGTGTTTTTTGCGGAGGATAAAAAGGCGTTGGATATTCTTTGTGCCCGAAAAGACGTGGATGCTACGCGGGTGGGTTGTGCGGGATTATCGGGCGGTGGTATGCGTACGGTGTTTATGGGTGGACTGGACGAACGTATCAAATGCGCCGCGTGCGTTGGGTTTATGACTACTTGGAAAGACCTCATTTTACACAAATCCTACACGCATACGTGGATGACCTACGTGCCTATTTTGCCCAACGAGCTAGATTTTCCCGAAATCTTTGGATTGCGAGCTCCTCTTCCGACAATGGTACTCAACGACATTGATGATGATTTATACACACTTCCTGAAATGAAACGTGCTGACAAAATCATGGGCGATGTTTATGCCAAAGCAGGGGCTTCGGAGCGATACAAGTGCTCGTTTTACCCTGGCCCACACAAGTTCGACAAAAAGATGCAAGCCGAAGCGTTTGCGTGGTTTGATAAGTGGCTAAAGTAGGGGTCTGACGACAGTCAGACCCCTACTTTAGGCTGCCATCTGAGAGGTATAAAAAAACCGTCTGACTATCGTCTGACGGTTCATGATTCCTAAGTCAGACGATAGTCAGACTTAGGAATAGACAGCCATATTTACAAGTTCACGGGCGGTTTTGGCAATTCCTTCGGGGTCAAAACCACACTCGCGATGAAGCTCAATTTGTTCGCCGTGTTCTACAATTCGGTCAGGAATACCCAAACGCTTGAGTTTGGCTGTGTAGCCGTGGTCAGCCATAAATTCCAACACAGCACTTCCCATACCTCCTTGCAAGCAACCATCTTCAACAGTAATCACTTTGTCAAATTTTTGGAAAACCTCGTGCAACAGTTCTTCGTCCAGCGGTTTTACAAAGCGTAAGTCGTAATGAGCGGCACTGATACCTGCGTTTTCGAGCAATTGACAACTTTTAACCGCATAGTTTCCGATGTGACCAATGGTCAGAATCGCCACATCTTCCCCGTCTTTTACTTTTCTTCCTTTGCCAATTTCCAACTTTTCAAACGGAGTGCGCCACTGCGGCATCATACCTTCGCCACGTGGGTATCGAATCGTAAAAGCTTGTTTTCCGCGTTGATTTTCGTCGAGCTGTGCCGTGTACATCATGTTGCGAAGCTCCTGCTCGTTCATCGGCGAAGCCACAATCATGTTAGGAATACAACGCATATAAGCAATGTCATACGCGCCGTGGTGCGTAGGGCCATCGGCACCCGCAAAACCTGCGCGGTCGAGGCAAAACACCACAGGAAGTTCCTGAATACACACGTCATGTACCACTTGGTCGTAAGCACGCTGCATAAACGTACTATAAATGTTGCAGAACACGACCGAACCTTGGGTAGCCATCCCCGCCGAGAACGTGACGGCGTGTTGTTCCGCAATGCCTACGTCGAAGGCGCGCTCTGGCATGGCTTTCATCAGTAAGTTCATCGACGAACCCGAAGGCATCGCAGGGGTTACACCTACAACTTTGGGGTTTTGTTCGGCCAATTCCACCAAGGTATGTCCAAACACATCTTGGTATTTAGGTGGCTGGGGTGTATCGGGGATTTTTTTAAAAATTTCGCCCGTTATTTTATCAAATTTGCCAGGAGCGTGCCATTTTGTTTGGTCTTTTTCGGCAGGAGCGAATCCCTTTCCTTTGACCGTCACGCAGTGCAACAGTTTAGGTCCTGGGATGTTTTTAAGGTCATTCAGTACGTGTACAAGATGGTCAACATCATGCCCGTCGATAGGACCGAAGTAACGCAAGTTGAGCGACTCGAATAAATTACTTTGGCGTAATAGGGTGGCTTTAAGTCCATCTTCTACTCTTGACACAATCTCACGAGCACTTTTGCCAAATTGGCTCATTTTGCCCAACAAATTCCACACTTCCTCTTTGACACGGTTGTACGTATGAGAAGTGGTGATGTCGGTCAAATACTCCTTTAATGCCCCTACGTTGGGGTCGATACTCATGCAATTGTCGTTCAGGATAATGAGCAAATTGGTATCTGCCAAAGAACCTGCGTGGTTCATTGCTTCAAACGCCATACCACCCGTCATAGCGCCATCACCGATTACCGCAATTGAATGTTGGTTTTTAATGCCTTTCAATTGTGCTCCTACAGCCATCCCTAATGCTCCCGAAATGGAAGTAGAAGAGTGTCCTACTCCGAAAGCATCATAAGGACTTTCTTTGCGTTTAGGAAACCCAGAAATCCCTCCGTAGAGTCGATTCGTGTGGAATACTTCGCGGCGCCCTGTCAGGATTTTGTGACCATAGGCTTGGTGGCCTACGTCCCAGATAAGCTGGTCGTCGGGTGTATTAAACACATAGTGTAGCGCAACAGTCAGTTCTACTACACCCAGACTCGCGCCAAAATGCCCTCCATACACTGAAACCAAATCAATGATATACTGCCGAAGTTCTTGAGAAACTTGGGGGAGGTCTGCTGAGTCAAATTTTCTCAAATCATCGGGCGTGTTGATTTGTGAAAGTAATTTACCAGGATTTATGAGCATCGTTTAACGGCTTGAAACTAAACGTAGAAATATAACTTGCTTGCTAATAAAAGTGTTTTGCAAAGTTATGAAAAATGCCAATCGTTACCCACATTTAGCGCAGGTATAACGGTAAACCAACATAGACAATTACTTACTGTTGACTTGCTTTGTAGAGCTTTTGCTTCTCTTCACGAGTGAGGCTTTCGTAGCCAGATTTTGAAATTTTGTCCAAAATCGCGTCAATTTCGTCCTGATTGGGGATTACGGTAGCAGAATTGTCATTTGTTTGGGTGAAACGACGGTTGGAAGAGGTCGTCGTGGCTCGTGCACGTTGCGGAACTTGGATGTTAGGCTTTCTTCTGAATATATTTTGAAAAAAGTGGCCTATGGCATAAATAGGGCTTCCCCAATCGTTGCCGTTTTTAAGAGCTCTGATAAAACCAAACCCTACCATAGCGCCAGCCAAGTGAGCCAAATTTCCGCCAGCATTAGGGCCTACCAGTTGTGCCATGGAAATAATGATGCACAAAGCGGCAATGTATTTGAGTCGTACAGGGCCAATCAAAAATACAAAGAAAGTATGAGCTGGCAGCAGGGTCGCTGCTCCCAGAATAACGGCAAAAACAGCACCAGATGCTCCAATTAGATTTGTATTGGCAAGTTCTCCTTGAAAGTAAGGAAGCAAATTGTACATAGTTAAAAATAAAACGCCACCAGCCAAACCACCTAAGAGAAATAGAGCAACAAGACGCCGACTACCGAGATATTCTTCAATAACTTGCCCAAACCAATAAAGCGAAAGCATATTGAAAAAGATATGGAAAGGTCCTTGATGTACAAAAATGTTGGTCAGAAGTGTCCAAGGTTTATACAAAAAGGTGTTAATATTGGCAGGAAGGTGCAATTGTTCGATTATCCAATTATAATACGGGGACAATTGACTAAAAGTAAAGATGACATAAAGGAGAATGACCGTCACAAAGACGATGACATTCAACAAAATGAGTTTAATGACCGCGTTATTGGTCTTTGAAAACTCTCCCTTAAGATCGTCAAAAATGCTACTCATTACTTTCGCCTGTTCAAGTACTTTCTTTAAACCAACTCGCTTTTATGCCTAACTATTATTTTTCTGACTGAAAATTAGATAAAAAGGTACAAAATAGCAAATCAATACATTCTCCTAATTCCCCATAATTTCAACAAAATATAGGCAAAAATCATGCCTCCAAGATGTGCAAAATGCGCAACCCCTGAATCTTTGATGTTAATTCCCGCATATAGTTCATATAATGCGTAGAAAGTTACGAAATATTTGGCTTTGATAGGTACTGGAAAAAATAATAACATCATTTCCATATTGGGGAAAATAAGCCCAAATGCGGCAATAATTCCAAAAATTGCCCCAGAGGCTCCCAACATCGGCACGTTGAGTCGTTGTTCGTACATATCTTTGACAAAGCCTATACTTTCTTTGATATAGGTTAAATTTTTGGGTTGGTCTTCAAAATTATTGAGAAAATCAAAAGCTGCACGTTTTACCTCAGGAGCAAATCGGGTTACGAAATCCAAAAATGCGTCTGGTGACGGGTATTGAGTATATAAATCAACGGCATTTTTAAGTTGAAACATTTCGTAGTAACTGATGGCGGTATAAAGAAACCCTGCTCCGATGCCTGTTACAAAATAAAATATTACAAATCGCTTAGTTCCCAATACCTGCTGTTCTAATAGTGGGCCAAAAAAGAACAAACCCAGCATATTGCTGAATAAATGCCCAAAGCCTCCGTGCAAAAACATGTAAGTTACAAATTGATGTGGCTTGAAACTCGGACCCATGATTGGGTGTAGTGCAAACCAATTGACAATCATCGGACTTAGACCTTGCAATAAGTAAATGACAACGTTGAGAATTAATAAATTGCGTACTATAGGTGTAATATTAAACATGGCTTTATGGACTTATTTGAATAGAGTGACTATTTTTTCTAACGCCAGAATGGTGAAAATGGGTTCGCCATTGGGCGTATAATTTGGGTTGGAAGATACAAATAATTGGTTAATCAACCGTTCCATTTCATCGGATGAAAGTCGTACTAAGTATCGGGGCGCAAAGCGACGAGCTAATGTTCGAGCAGTGGTTTCGGTTCGGTTGAGTTGAAGCTCAGTATAACTTTGACGCAATTGCTCAGTCAATTCTTCAAAGATTCGCTGTGCATCCTCTGCGGGTAAGTCCGAAGGCAAACTTCTTACCACCAGCGTATCGGGACCTAACGAGTCAAAATCAAACCCTAAGGCAATGATTTCTTCGCGCATCTCCAGTACAAGAGGAATATCGGCCAATGGCAAACGTACCGTTATAGGAAATAAGAGCTGCTGAGAGACTGCATTTGGACTTTCCAGTTGCTTTAGATAGCGATCATACAAAACACGTTCATAAGCTGCCCGTTGGTCTATGAGCATCATACCCGATTTTACAGCCGATACCACATACCGATTTTGAATCTGTACTGCCAAACGGCGATTTTTAAAATCTTCATCATCTCCCACGCTCACTTCATTGACTCGACTGCCCAATGTAGGACCAGACGGGGAGGAAGGAATCAGCTCATCAGTCTCGCATAAATCTAACGTGGTTTGAGTAAGACTGGGTTCAGGTTTCTGAAAACCCTCAAATAATTTTTCCCAGTTTGCCAAATTGCTCTCCTGTCGGTGTGACGTGGGAAGAGGCGGCGGAGTGGGAGTGGGTTCCCAAGCAGTTGATAAAGACTTCGATCCTTCATTGAGGCGAGGATTGGGCGATGAATGTAGAAAGTTGACATTAGAATTAAAGTCAATAGAATGAGAAAGGTGGTTGACACTAATGGCTTTGCGAACCGCTGCCATCAACAGTGCATACACCGACCGCTCATCATCAAACTTTATTTCTGTTTTGGTAGGATGAATATTGATATCAATGTGAGAAGGGTCAATGTCCAAATTAAGGACATAAAAAGGATGATTGCCTTCAGAAATAGTGCTTTCGTAGGCAGCCAATACAGCATGATGAAGGTAATTGTGTTTTATAAACCGCTCATTTACAAAGAAAAACTGTTCCCCTCGTGCTTTGCGAGCAAAATCTGGCTTGCCAACATAACCTTTGACTGTGATATAGGGAGTTTCTTCTTGACACGAAATCAAGTTTTCACGGTAGCTTTTTCCAAACATATCCACAATTCGCCGATTCAGTTTGCCAGCATACAGATTATAAACTTCGGTATCGTTGTGATAAAGTGATAAGCTTGTTTCAGGATGGGCTAATGCTACGCGCTGAAGCTCATCTAATATATGACGCATTTCTACCGAATTGGTTTTTAGGAAATTACGTCTGGCGGGTACATTAAAAAACAAATTTTTGACCAAAATATTAGTCCCAGGTAAGCAAGCTACAGATTCTTGTGATTTTAGTTCAGAACCTTCTATTCGTAGCAAAACACCTATTTCGTCGGCTGAGCGGCGCGTGCGCATTTCCACCTGAGCTACGGCAGCGATGGAAGCCAATGCCTCCCCCCGAAACCCCATAGTACGAATGCGGAAAAGATCGTCGGCGTGGCGAATTTTAGATGTTGCGTGGCGTTCAAAACTCATGCGGGCATCTGTTTCAGACATCCCCGCTCCATCGTCAATGACTTGAATCAGTGTACGACCTGCGTCACGGATAATGACTTGAATACTTTTTGCCTGAGCATCTATGGCGTTTTCCAATAACTCTTTTACGACTGAAGCAGGACGCTGTACCACTTCACCAGCAGCAATTTGATTGGCGATAGCATCAGGAAGTAAACGAATAATGTCTTGCATATTTGAGTCAAATCTTTCAAAAAGAAACAACAAAATAATGAACCTAAAACGTTTGCTTGACGGCAACTTTTGAAAAAATAAATATGTCAGAGCAAATGAAGAAAATGTTGATGTTTTATAATTAAAAAAACAAATATTTTAACTTTATTGGGATAGTTGGTAAATAGTTTTTAATTTTGTTCATATTTTTTTATCCCATAAATGACTTTGGCACGCTGTTTGAGGAGGGGCTTTATAGAGTTCTAAATCACATTTTTTTAACAGTTGGTCACCATTAATAACTATTCAAAATGAAGAAGCCTAACCTACATTTGGCTTTCCAGTGGCTAATTTTCCTGCCCATAATATTGCCGCTATGTATTGTTTTTGGGGCCTTGCAGGGGGTTGCCAATACTGTAGAACATATGGCTCATCAAATATGGGCCGACGTCACAACGGTCGAGAAGACCATAGAGCCATCAGAATTATGATTTTTTGGGAGAAAACAAGTTCATTAGGCGCCTGAACATTTTTTTTTCAAAATTCCAAAAGAATTGAATTTGTCCAAATATCCACCCATACATTAGTAATATCACCTGATAAAGAGGTAATATTACGAGGATATTAAACATCCAAGTTGCCCAGGTACTTTCTATATTGAGCCATTGAGCCATCCACCGTTTGGTGTACATGACCGTAAATCCTGTACAGGCAAATACCACCAATATGACTATTACTTGCCAACCAGTGTTTACACCCCAACGATTTTTAAGCTTTTCTATCCAAGTCATTCTATTCCTGCATTCTGTTTGCGGATTCCTACTTAAAGTTTTATTTAGGTCATTATTCGTGCAAAAATCTCAAATGCTCTGGGCCTATTTCTTCTGGATCCAGCTCCAAAAATTCTTCCCAAAAAGGGTCATTGGGTAAAGCCGCACGGCATAAAACTGGTTCTTTTTTGACAGGATGTGTGAAAAATAGCCTTCGAGCATGTAAATTGATATTCCCATCATTGTTGGGCTTGGGCGAACCATATTTTATATCTCCGCGAATTGGACAGCCTATTTGCGCCAACTGTACCCGAATTTGGTGGGGACGTCCCGTAATTGGATTAACTTCCAATAAATAATGTTTGTTGATTTCGCCCAGTACCCGATACGTAAGCTCGGCTTTTTGGGCATTGGGCGCAGGATAATCGTAGGCCGTGACCACGTTTCGAGACTCATCTTTAACAAGCCAGCTCGTCAATTTATCTTGTTTTTTGGGTGGGCGTCGGCGCACCACAGCCCAGTAGGTTTTTTGAACATCTCGCTTACGAAAAATTTCGTTCATACGTTCGAGTGCCTTAGAAGTACGGGCAAAAACTACCAACCCGCTCACAGGACGGTCTATTCGATGAACAGTCCCCAGAAATACATCTCCAGGTTTTTCGTACTTTTCTTTGATATAATTTTTTACTAAATCCAGCAATGGAACATCGCCCGTAGCATCGCCTTGCACGAGTATGCCAGGAGCTTTGTTGACTATGATGAGGTGATTGTCTTCGTATATTACGTGAAAATATTTTGGCATTATGGTAGTAAGAAAAAAGACCTTTTTAATCCTTATAGGATGGGAAGGTCGATAAAAAAAGAGGATAATTTGAGTTTTTAATTAACTCATAATCAATAATCTTAGTTCAATAAGATTCTTTCTGATTTGGAAAATCGTTGGCTTTTACGTCTTTGACATAGTGGGCTACGGCGTCGGTCATGATCGTGTGGAGGTCGGCATAGCGGCGTAAAAAACGAGGCTTAAATTCCTTCGTAATTCCGAGTAAATCGTGTAAAACTAAAATTTGTCCATCGGCATGAGGCCCTGCTCCGATACCAATAGTGGGAATGGTAACACTTGCTGAAACTTTTTGAGTAAGTGTAGAAGGAATTTTTTCGAGAACCATTCCAAAACAGCCTACTTCGTCCAGCATTTTGGCATCTTGGAGCAATTTGTCAGCTTCAGTTTCTTCTTTGGCTCTTACAGTGTAAGTACCAAATTTGTAGATAGACTGTGGGGTAAGGCCCAAATGACCCATAACGGGTACTCCAGCGCTAAGTATCCGGATGATCGAATCTTTTATTTCTAATCCCCCTTCCAATTTGACAGCATGAGCGCCTGATTCTTTCATAATCCGAATGGCTGAATCTAAGGCAGCGCGGGAATTTCCTTGGTACGAACCAAACGGTAAATCTACCACCACAAAGGCCCGTTTTACTGCCCTAACTACAGCTTGGGCGTGGTAGATCATTTGGTCAAGCGTAATGGGTAAGGTAGTTTCATGGCCTGCAATGACATTGGAGGCGGAGTCGCCTACCAAAATAATATCAATTCCAGCTGCATCTACAATCCGTGCCATTGAATAATCGTAGGCAGTGAGGGCTGAAATTTTCTCACCCCTGTTTTTCATCTCTTGGATGGTATGGGTCGTGATGCGTTTTATTTCGGCAGAAGAGACTTGGGTTGACATCTTTATAGTTTACTGTTTTTGTGTTTACAGTTTACAGTTTTTGAGTTTATTACTAACTGTTAACTGTAGACTGCCAACTATGGACTTATTATCTGGGTCTAAGCCAAGATTCAGGATTAAGTTTGCTGGTGTTTTTCCAAATTTGAAAATTAACTTCCGATACCCCATCAGCATCGGTAGCAACTACGCCGATTGTATCGCGTGCTTTCAATTTCTGTCCAGGGCGCACATTCACATTTTTCAATTTGGCATAAACAGTATAAAAATCACCATGCTGAACAAACACTACATTTCTCATTACGCCCATATTGGTTACATCCATTACAACTCCGTCATAAACTGTTTTTACTGAGGAGCCTGCATTGGTTTGGATATCAACACCTTGATTTTCTTGAAATACATTTTTGAGAACTTCTTTTGTGCCAAATCCGTCAGAGATAAACCCTGGCACAGGCCACGGCAACCGTCCTCGATTGGCAGCGAAAGAGGAAGCCAAAGTGACTTCTTCTTCATTCATACCTTCGGCATTTATTTCAGGCTCTTTTTCTTTTTTTGTTTCGGGTTCTACTTTGGCGATTTCTTCATTGTCTTTGTCCTTATCTCTGGCTTTTTCTGCGGCTCGGGCTTTTGCGGCTTCTCGCTCTGCTTTTTCTCTGGTAGCTCTTTCTCTAGCAGCAGCCCGGGCTTTTTCACGTCTTTCTTCGATTTCGCGTTGGATGATACGCGTTAAGGCGTTTTCCAATTGCTTATTGGCTTTTCGAACTTCGGCTACTTCAGCTATGATTTCTTTCTCACGCCCAGTAAGCTCTTTAACTACTTTGTCTTTTTCGCCTTTGAGTTGCTCTAAATTTTTGCTTTCAGCAATCCGTGTTTTGAGGGTGTTTTCTTGGTCTTTTTTCTTATTGGTAATACTATTTGTTTTGGCAATCATCAATGACTGCACTTTTTTCATTTGATCTACCTGCTTTCTGCGTTCGTCGGTATATTGTTTGAGGTATTTGTAACGAATAATAAACTGGTTGAAATTGGGAGCTGAGAAAAGAAAGCTCAGTTCATTGAGGCTGTTGTTTCTCTTTGAAGAATTATAAATCATTTTGCCATATTCGGCACGTAGTTTTCCTAAATCGTTGTCCAATTCTACTTTGGCTTTTTGAAGTTCATTGAGTTCAGAATCCATCAGCTGTAAATCGTCGTTGAGGAGTTCTATTTTTCGATTTTGGGCATTGATTTGTTGCTTAATGGCCTTTAGTTGACCCAAACTGGCGCGTTTTTGTTCGGTAGTTTGTTTCAAAATCCCTTGCAGTTCTTGCAAACGTTCGAGGTTTTCGCGTTTTTCTTTCTCAAGTTGCTGGCGACTTTTTTGGGCAAATAATAAAGGACTACTGGCTAATAGCACCCCTAACATGATGAGAAAAATAAAACGAATTCGATGAATGGCATTCATAGAGTAAAAAGTCAAATAATAGTAGCTCTAAGCTACAAAATGTCTAAGTTGCGATGTCGCAATTTAGATTTATTTTTTCTCGTATTTGGCAGGAATACTGAACGGGAAAGTGAGTGTTTTTTCGCTCAGTTCTACCTTTTGGTGTTTTATCCGAAATACAGTTTGGTACCGTTGTTGGTCTTGTTTGGATTCATAATCCAACTGGATCAAGCTGGTATAAGGAAAAAGATAATTGTTGAGCTGTGTAAAATCTTCATAATTGAGGGTGAGTGAATTTTTGCTGGGCTGTTCGGTTACCAACAGCTTTTTGAGTCGACGATTTTGTTCGCCAATATAGTTTTCCAACGAGATTTTGCCTTCATTTTGTCGAAGCATGAAATAGTCATTTTCTTTCTTAAACCGTTCTCCTGCTTTTTTGGGAATAGGCATATTGCCAACCAAAATAGATTGAATCAAATCAAAATTTAGTTGAAAATTGAATTTTTGACTAAGGGAAGCAAAATCGTATTGGTAGTAGGTCTTGTTGTGGCGATCTATGATTTGGATAGAATCGCGGGTAATTAACCCTCGAACTACTTCTATAGGACCTACCACAATTTGTAGCCATAAAACACTATCTTTTCGCATTCTGATACTGACGTTAGCATTGTCAATATCTTGATCTTTACTTTTAAACGATATTTTTGATTTAGCTGTAAGGTATTTAAAATCAACATTTTCTATGTTGACTTTAATATCTTCCGATTCTATGTTCGGCTTGATAATGGCCACAGAGTCATTTTTTGGAAGGAGTAATGTGTCTGTTTTTACTATGGATAAAGTATCGATTACGGATTGATTTTTGCTTTTTTGGCGCTGACGATGGCATGCCGAAAGAAAGGCAAGTGATATAAGCACAATACAAAAGGACAAATTAACTTTCATATTTTAGAATAACTAAGTGGTGATTGGAGCTTATTCGATTAATTGCCCCGTTGCAATTTTTTTGTCAATTTGTTGGCTATTTTCTCCCATACTTTTGGCTTTTTTCCATTGCTCTACCGCTTTTTCTCTTTCACCCAACTGATAGAGAACATCCCCGTAGTGTTCTACAATCGTTCCGCTGACATTTTTGCCAGACTCAATTGCTTTTTCGAGATTGATACGGGCATTTTTGTAATCTTTCATGACGTACAAGACCCAAGCGTAAGTGTCCAGATACGTTGCATTATCAGGATGACGTGCTACTACGCTGGCGGCCATTTCTTTTGCCCGTTCGAGTTTATCCTTTCTCAATGACAAAAAGTAGCTATAATTATTGAGAACGTGATCATTGGTAGGTTCGATTTTAAGGGCAGCTTCATAAGATTCATCCGATTTGGCATGTTCTCCCAAACCATTATAGGCATCACCAAGTTGCGATAAAATCACTCCTTGCAGCTCTTTGTTTTCGGAAGTTAACTTTTGGGCTTCTTCGAGCGCATCTACAGCTTGCTGGTAGTGTCGTTTGACCAAATGACCAGAGCCATTTGAATACCAAAATAGTCCTTGATTGGGGAAGTTTTCTAAGGCTTGATCTGAGTGAGCAATGAGGCTATCAATTTGATTTAAAGCACCGTCTAAGTCCAGAATTGCCCCCCATACTTCATACATGGCAGGGTTGATGCGTGCGGCTTTTACGTATATGTCACGGGCTTCCGATTTACGCTCTGCTTTAACTAACAAATCTGCATACACTACATAAGCCCGCATATCTTTAGGATGTGCTTTTACAATTTCCGCAGCTCTATTAATCACATCTTGGCGTGTAGCTTCATCTTTGGCTTCACGCATTAAGCCCACCAATGCTTGCATTTTAGTGTCAATGTCGGCATTGGGATTGTTGAACATTTGCCCAATCTGCTGGTCGGCGGCTTGGGTATCCCCATTTTGGCGATAAATCTCGGCCAGCATCATACGAGCATCGCCTTGGTCAGGATTCATTTTAAGCGCTTTTTCGAGCTGTTCTTTGGCTTCTTTGGGGCGTTTGGCCATCATCAGCAACTGCGCTAACTCTACTATGTATTGTGCTTCTGTGGGTTCGGCATTGATGAGTTTTTGAGCTTCATCTATGGCTTTATTGGTTTTATCAAGTTTGATATAGATTCGTTGCTTTTGGTGAATAAGGTCTTCATCCACTCCCAGCGAGCGTTCTACTTCATCGTAAGATTTGAGGGCTTCTTCGTATTTTTCATCCAAAATATAGACGGCTGCCAATTCCAGCCCATATTCGGCATTATCCGTATTTTGGCGAATAATTTCTTTATAGATATCAGCTGCCTTACCATATTTGCGTTGTTGGGTATAAATTTCGGCCAATTGGATTCCATAGAATTTATTTTCAGGCATCAGTTGTACCGCCTTTTGGCAAAGAATAGCTGCTTCGTCTAATCGTTCGCGTTTGAGCAAGGTGCGTGCCAGTTCAAAGTTGATGGCAGCTACATTAGGGTTTATTTTTAACGCAATCCGTAGCGTACTGTCAGCGCGGAGGTATTCTTCCATAGCTGCATATTTCATACCTTCAGCCAAGAGAGACTCCAGCTCAAATCGTTGCGATTTTTGGGCATCACTTTCACCCATAGGTTTATTTTTCTGAGCCAAAACTACTTGACTCAAAAACAAAATTACCCAGAGTAGGGGATTGTTTTTCATTGTTTTAAAGGGAATCTCGTTGGCTAATGCTGATTGTGGTTCAATCTATTATAAAAAACGAGATTAATGAAGCAAAATTGGAAGAATTTAGTCGTTTTACCAAAATTTATAGAGAACCCCCTCCTAAATCCTCCCCTCTGAAGGAGGACTTTTTTTATTTTTCTTCAAAAAAGTGTCTGATTCTATAAAAAAGCATTGTTGTTTATCTCTAACCAAACGGGGCAGTGGTCAGAATGGATGGCATCGGGTAGTTGCCGACAAGCCAAGACCTTATTGCGGAGGTCGTCGCTGATGGACAGATAGTCAATACGCCAACCTTTATTGTTTACTCGCGCCCCTGCCCGATAACTCCACCAACTATACTCAACAAGGAGGGGATTGGCGTAGCGGAAGGCATCGGTAAATCCGCTTTCAAACCATTTGCTCATCCAAGCACGCTCTTCGGGAAGAAAACCCGTAGTGTTTTTGTTGCGGATGGGGTCGTGTATGTCGAGTTCTTGGTGGGCAATATTATAATCGCCTACTACCACAAGGCTTTGGCCAGTTTGTTTGAGAGCATGAACCCAGTCGTAAAAATCATCCAAAAATTTCATCTTCACGTCTTGCCGCTCATCGCTGCTGGTTCCAGAAGGAAAATAGGCATTGATGATGGTGATTTTTCCAAAATCAGCACGAATAACGCGGCCTTCATAATCGTATAAATCAATACCGCATCCAATTACGCAACGGTCAGTAGGGATTTTGGAAAAAATGGCTACACCGCTGTAGCCCTTCTTTTGGGCAGCATTCCAACCGACTAAATGATAACCTAATGCCTCAAATTCCAAAAGATTGACTTGATCCAAAGTTGCTTTCACTTCCTGAAAACAGAGAATGTCAAACGATTTGTCGGAAAGCCATTCAATCAGGCCATTACGCATGGCAGCGCGAATTCCATTGACATTATAAGTGAGAATCTGCATTTACAATTGGTTTTTATTTTGGTAAAAGCCTTGAAAATAGCTGCAAATATAAAAAGCGCGCTTCGGTTGAAACGCGCCTTTGAAATAATCTTTGAGCTGTTTTTTAGGCCATCTCGGCTTTGTTTGGTGTTTTTTCGCTAAAGAATAATAAGAATAGAATCAATACACCAGCAGCGATACCTGCGGGTACCATCCACACGCTGAGCCAATCGGTGATTTTATCGGCGTTGGTATTGGCAGCTACTACCTTGCCGCCCAACCACGAACCAATACCCATACCAATACCATACGTAGCCAACGTAATGAGCCCCTGCGCCTGTGATTTGATACGTTCGCCCGCTTTGGTATCGGTATAAATTTGGCCAGTGACAAAGAAAAAATCGAAACAAACACCATGAAGTAAGATAGCTGCGTAGAGCATCCACTCACTGGTGGCAGCATCACCGTAGCCAAAGCAAAGAAAACGGACAATCCAAGAAATTAATCCTACAGCCAGCATCCATTTTACGCCTAAACGGCTAAATGCCAAAGGAATAAGTAGCATAAATCCTACTTCGGACACTTGGCCAAGTGACATTTTGTTTTCCACAAACTCCATACCTGATGCTCTCAACGAAGGGTTGGCAAAAGCGTAATAAAATGAAAGTGGAATACAGATGGCAACCGAAGCAATAAAGAAAATAACGAATGAACGGTTTTTAAACAATGTAAAGGCATCCGCGCCAATAATTTGCCCAATATTGACTGGGCCTGTGGCGCGAGGTGGCGTGTTGGGCAACGTAAAAGCCAACAGGCCCATCGCTGCCGAGGTACCCATGGCAATTTGAAAAATGGCTACTTTGTCTCCTAAGTCCAGAAATCCGATAAGATTCGTCACCGCAATCCAGGCGATTGTCCCCATCACGCGGATGGTAGGGAAATCTTTTTCGGGAGAGGCGATGTGCCGCATTGAAATAGAGGTAGTCAAAGCGATACAAGGGGCAAAACAAAGGCAATAGGCCAGGATAAACCAAAAGAAATTGGAAGCATCATTGATTTGAGAAAGTACAAACAAGAGCCCAGCCCCTATCAAATTTAGAAATCCCAATACTTTTTGGGCGGAGAAATAGCGATCGGCCACAGCCCCGATAAAAGGCGAAATAATCATGGCGATAGAAAAAGCCGTATAGGCATTGCCTATTTGGTCGCCAGTGGCGTTGAGTTGTTTGCCGAGATAAACGCTCATCTGGCCGTACCAAGACCCCCATGTAAAGAATTGGAGGAACATCATGAGCATTAATTGTATCCGAACAGAAGACTTCATAAGTTAGATTGGATTGAGAGTTTGGTTGAAATTATACACCTGTATATAAGCACAAAGCGACATTATTTACTGTACTAAATGATTGCGGTAACAATGTAAATGGAGATGATGAGGGCTGATGTAATGAACCAGGAACCTATGGCTAAGGTTGATGCGAAAGCTGTTACAAAATACTTACGGCGTGTGCTATAGTTCAAAAATCCAAAGTAGGAGAGAGTGAGATAAACAATATGAACAAATAATTGTAAGTAATTCAAGAGGTAGAGCGTTTTGGAGGGAATTAATAATACAAGAGCGGAAAGGAGGATAGATAAAATAGAATAGTAGCCAGCAAAAAATATATTGGCAACCAAATGTTCTGCGTAATTAATACCTGTTTTACGGAAAAATAACCAAAATACGAAGGCAATAATGGGTAAAGCCAAAAAAGTAACCAAGTTGTTTCGGGTTTCTATGAAAGAGATGGCATCTTTTTGCCTTTGCAGTATTTTGTTATAAACCTTTTTTTTCTTTTCCGTTTTAAACTCAGTAGAAGCATCTTGAATACGTTTGCTGTAAGGATGAAAAATGGAATTGGTAAATACGGCTAATCCCAAAACCAGAACCAGAAAAGTAAAGGGATTGAAATATCGTTTACGCTTATTCTCCAAGATATATTCGCGAGCTGCTACTCCTGGATAAAGTGTCATGTGTTTGACCAGATACAAAATACCTTTGTCGGTGTGAGTGACAGCATGAAAAATTTCGTGGAAAATATGACCAAGTGTAAAGCGATGCAAGTGTATTTTTTGGCCGCAATTGGGGCAAACCTTAAAATCAGCTTTGAGAGCGGTTTCGCAGTTAGGACAAGATGACATAGGAAAGGGTTTATCAGGACTTTACCAAAGTAAGCTGTTTTTAGGAAAAATCGCAAATTAGGTACGACAGCCAGATTAGATAACGACTTTTATTTACGGACTTTAGATTTTTTCTTAATTACAACCGCTCACTGTTGCTGTAAATGTAGTGCCCTTTACAACTTCAAACCCTTTTTCAAACAGAATGGAATTCCCAGCTTTGAAAATTACGCTGGTAGCTGGCGCTATCAAATTATTCCCGCGTATCTTACCAGAAGCCTGAACTGTAAGAGTTGATACGGTGGGAATATTGACGTTGGCACTACTCGGGCAAGGTACATTTTCTACAAATTTTGAGACCGCTCGTATGTAAGCGGCCTGAGTGTAAATGCCGATTTCAGAAATCGTCCATGAATTTTGAGGATAGCTTGTATTCCAGTCTTTATAGCTTTTTTGGGCGGGGTTGTTTTGAGGCGGTGAAATTGTACCTACATAGCTTGGGTCGGGAGCGAAGGTAGGATTGGCTCCGCCTGGTACAAAGCCTGGAGGGGGGCCTTTAGGAGAGTTGAGAGCATTGTCATAGACTGTACCGTCACCAAACCAATTGTGGTAGATTTCATTGATGGAAGAGTCGGCTTTGCTGTCGTACAGATTGGTCAAATAAACTTTCCCAATCGGATTGACCCCGTGAAAGTAATGCACAAAGCCACGGGATGCATTTTCGTAAAGAGTAGAATTGGTACTGTTTAGATTATATTTCACCATGGAATAATACATGGAGCCTTTATGTCCTTTGGTGGTGTTGGAGCCCCATGTATAATCGGCGGTTTTTAAATAAGCCCGATAAGCGTCAGTGTTTCCCGTAAAACTCGGCAAATTCTCGGAAGTGGTTTGCATAGAGCCAGTATAGGCATTTTTAATCGCATTGGCAACGCTGACAGTAGCTCCGGCGGTAAAAGCATAATACAGAAACGCATCTTGATAGGCCGACTCGAACGGATATGCAAAAGTCCACTGAATAAGGTGCGAGTTACCGTAATTGGCGTCGAACGCTGTTTTATAAGCCATGTTATTAGTCAGGGCAAACAAATAGGCAGCGGCCGAAAGTTTTAGCGCCGTTTGGTAGTCGTACGCGGCCTGTTCGGGATTGGCACTTTGAAAGCCTGTATTGGTATAGACGACATTGGGATTGGCCAAAGCCCAATTCCAGGCATTAACGGCTGCGTTTTGAAGAGTAACGGCGTAAGAAGTCAGGGAGGGAACACTTCCAAAAATAATGGCGGCGTGGGCAAAAACCGATGCAGCCGTAAGTGTGGAGGAGGTAGAAGCTTCTCCATAGCGCCTTGGAGCCAAATCATTGCTTGGTGGAGACGTTGCCGAAAAATCGGTAACACTTACTTTACTCAAAACGGAGCCGTTGGCGTTTTGCATTTTTAATAGCCAATCCAATTCCCATTTTATTTCATCCAAAATATCAGGGACGCCGTTGCCCGATTCTGGAAGGCCAAAATCATCCGTCCAAATGGCTGGTTTTTCTTGATAGGCATACAGCAAATCGTGAAGCGGCTCGTACGTAAAATTGGTGTATTTGTTGTAATCGCCTGCGTCGTGCCACCCGCCTGAAAGGTTTTTGGCGAGGGAGGCATTACTTGGGTTGGAAACGAGACGGCAATCCAAGTCCTGGTTGGTATGGGTGTGACAGGCCGTGACGTCATTCCATTTATTACCCCCAAAATAAACGGCCTTGGCGATGCAGCAACGCTGATAGAAAAAGGCCCTGACGGCGTGTTTCAGTACATTTTTATAGACATCCTGCCTGATTTCGAAGGCAAACGAACGCTTGTTTTGAGAGGCATCATAAACGTAATATTCTCCATTGGTTGTCAACGCGGAGAAATCAAACCACCAAATTTTATCGCCTGATTGGTCGTGGGTGGCACCGCCGTTCCAGATAGTAACCGTTCCCGAAAAGACGGAAACATGGTCAGAAACCCGCCGAATTTCAAGGGTGGAAGAAGGAGTAAAGGCATTATTAGCGGCATTGTACCCCGTTAATGGATTACTGATAACGGCTATTTTTTGCGCATTGGTTTGGTAGCCAAATTGGTCTATTTTGAAATGGCTATCAACCACAGGTGCTCCGGTGTTTCCTCCAACTGTAATGGTGGAAACGGCTGTGAGACTGCTGCTACAACCGAAACACTTGGCTGTGTAGGTGGTGGTAGAAGAAGGGTTTACCGTAATTGAGTTAGCTTTGGTGCCGGTTGACCAAAACGGTGTCACTCCCGACGGACAACCGCTTGCGTTGATGAGCTGACTTTGCCCCGCAGAAATGGTCGCATTGGAAGGTGTGAGGGTTGGGGCATTTAAAACGACGGTGCTGAAAGTAGATAAACTAAAATTTTTAACAAAATTCCAGATTTCGGTAGGGGTATCGTAGCCGCCGTTGACCAACGTAGCCCAACCGTGTCCCCAGCCTTTTATGGCCGCTAAAACAACTTTTTTGTTGGCCGAACAGAAAGTCAAGTAATCTACATTGGCGTTGTAAGCGGTCGTCGTATAGTCTGAAGTTGTGCAGTTGAGGTAGCCATAACTTGACTCCGGCCACACCCAGGACGGGTGCGAAGCGAGAGGGTAGTTGGCAATGGGAAAATCTACGACATTATCGGCAGTACCGTGTACATCCAAAACGGGTATTTTTACCGAATTGGCATTGCCAAAATAGGCGTTCAAATAATTATCTTCGCCCCAGACACTTCCTGCCACGGGGGCAATGGCCGCAATTTTATTGTTGAGCGCAATGCTCAGAAAAAAGCACATAAATCCACCTCCAGAATGCCCCGTTGCATAGACTCGGTTGCGGTTTATGGCGTAATTGTTGGCAAAATAATCAATCAAATCGGAGGTGAATTGTACATCATCGGCCGCATTGGTTTCTCCCGAAGGAGCAAAGCCGGGCTGATTGTCGACATATTTGTTCCATTGTTGAGTTCCCCAAATGGCAGTTGAATTGGGATACACAACGATGAAGTTTTGGGTATTGGCCAAAGCATCAAAGCCTGAATAACTTTGAATGTTGGCACCCGTTCCTCCATCTCCGTGATAAACAAGGAGCAAAGGTAAATTGCAGTTTGGGGTGTTGGAGGGTAAATGAAATACAAAACTCCTGCTGATTCCCCCCGAAATAAGAGTGCCAGAGCCGTTGGTTTGGGAAAAGGTGCCGTAACTGATAATGGTAAAGAGGATGCAATAAATTAGTCTCATCGTTGCCCCAGTTTGAATCATTAGGTAAAGCTACGACTTTTCGGTTTGCATCCGAGAGGATTTTATTAAGCGGTTTTAGCATCCGAGGTACGGTCCTGCCTGTAAAGTTAAACGTGTAAATCCTTTAGCTTTTGTATTTTTGTCCCATGAAGCAACTTATACAGAACCTTAAAAACGGTCAAACCCTTTTGGAAGAAGTGCCAGCGCCCCAAGTGAAACGAGGTGCTGTATTGATTCAAACCCGACGGAGTTTGGTATCGCTCGGTACGGAGCGAATGCTGGTCGAATTTGGAAAAGCCAATCTCATCGAAAAAGCGCGTCAGCAGCCAGAGAGGGTTAAAATGGTGTTAGATAAAATCAAGTCAGATGGCTTGATGCCAACATTGGAGGCTGTTTTTAATAAGTTGGGACAGCCGCTTCCGTTGGGTTATTGCAATGTAGGTCAGGTACTTGCCGTAGGGGAGGGCGTTACTGATATCTCCGTTGGCGACCGAGTTGCTTCTAATGGGCCACACGCTGAAGTGGTTTGTGTTCCTCGAAATTTGGTTGCCAAAATTCCTGATAAAGTCTCTGATGAAGAAGCTGCGTTTACTGTCATTGGGTCAATTGGCTTGCAGGGAGTACGGTTGCTGAATCCTACACTTGGTGAAACCGTTGTGGTTATTGGATTGGGTTTGATTGGTTTACTGACGGCAGAATTGCTTCGACTCAATGGTTGTCGGGTGATTGGGGTAGATTTGGACGAACAAAAACTGAAACTTGCAGCCCAAAAAGGAATCATTACCTGCAATCCAAGCCAAGGGGA